>JANJUH010000105.1 GCA_024710675.1 Lysobacterales bacterium | reverse complement strand
ATGCTCTTCCGGCCGTCAACGTTCACCAGCCGCGATCGTGCCGGGCGCTTGCCGCCGGGTGGGGCTCAAGGCGCTCCCGGCGCCACGGTGGCGGGCTGGATGGCGGCGGGCCCGCTGACGCGTACGCCCTCGTTGGGTTTGATGACGCCGGTGGCGATGCCGGCGCCGATCAGCGCGAACAGCGCGATCGACAGGCCGATGCGCCAGCTCAAGGCCTTGACCACGCGGGTGCCCTGGCTCTGGTCAGTCAGCATGTACCAGCAACCGGCGGCGAGGTTGTAGACGATGAATCCGAGGAAGGCGACGATGATGATCTTGATCATGCTGGGCCGGTGCCTCCACGCGCACCCGACGACGTTGCCGGCATCTTACCGCGCCCTGTCTGAGCGTTTTGTCATTCCGTGAAATCAGCCCTCGTCCTGTTCGGCCTGCTCGCCATCGCGGTGGCGTCCGGACTGGCCACGCTCGGCTACTGGCAACTCGGACGTGCCGAGGCCAAGGAAGCTCTGCTGGCGGGGATCGACCGCGCCCAGGGCATGGCGCCACGGTCGCTCGAGGAGGTGCTTGCCGAGCGGGAGGACCCGTCATTCAGCGCCGTGATCGTTTCCGCCGAAGCGGAAGTCGATCGCCAGGTGCTGCTCGACAACCAGTTGCGCGAAGGGCGGCCTGGCGTGCGCGCCTATGTGCCGCTGCGCCGACCGGACGGCAGTCGCATCCTGCTCGACGGCGGTTGGCTGGCCTGGCCCTTGCGCAGCGAGTCGGCGCCGCAGGCCGCGCTGGAGTCCCGCGATGGTCCGTTCACCGGTATCCTGCTGCCCCCGCCGGGCGGTGGCATCGGCTTGGGTGGCGAGTCCGCCGAGGGCTGGCCGCTGCTGGTGACCCGCATCGAAGCCGATCCGTTGGCTGAACGGCTGGGCGGCCTCTTGCTGCCTTATGTGCTCGAGCCGCTGGATTCTCCACGCGCCGAGAGCGTGCGCGCCGGCATGCTGCCGCCGGAACGCCATCGCGGATACGCCGTCCAGTGGTTCGGGTTGGCGACCGCGGTCCTCGTGATCTACCTGACCCTGGCCTGGCGCGCGCTGCGCCAGTCACGGAATACCCGATGAAACGACGCTCCCTGCAACTGATCCTGATCATTCTCGCCTTCGCCGCGCCGGTCACCATCGCCGTGCTGCTGCAGACGCCGTGGTTCCATTACGAACCGACCAGCACGCGCAATCGCGGCGAGCTGATCAAGCCGGTGCTGCCGATCGCGGCGGACGAGTCGTCGCGCGCACTGTTTGCCGACCAGCACCACTGGAGCGTGCTGGTGCGCATTCCGGTTGATTGCGCCGGGCCCTGCGCAGAGCGCCTGACGCTGCTGTCGCGGCTGCGCCAGGCTGCCGGCAAGGAAATGGACCGCGTGCAACTGGTGGCCTGGGTCGAAGGAGAAGCAAATCCCGGCAAACCGTGGACGGTGTTCCGCGCGCCCCAGGATTTCGGCCTGGCGCTCGAGCCGGGCGCCGTGGCCCTGGTCGACCCGATCGGCAACGCGATGATGCGTTACCGCAGCGATGCCGATCCCACCGATGTACGCAAGGACCTGGCGCACCTGCTGCGCTGGAGCAAGACGGGCGAATGATCATGAGTGACGGGATGACGCTGCGCCGGCTGTTGCAGTGGGCGCTGGTGACCACTTTCTGCGTGATCGTGCTGGGCGCCTGGGTGCGCCTCAATCACGCCGGCCTGGGCTGTCCGGACTGGCCAGGCTGTTACGGCCATGCCACCTGGCCGGTCAAGCCCGATGACATCGCGCGGGCCAACGAGGCCTTCCCGGAGCGCGCCGTCGAGGTGCCGAAGGCGTGGCGAGAGATGGTCCACCGCTTTCTCGCCGGTGCGCTCGGCCTGATGGTGCTGGGACTGGCCTGGATCGCGAGCACGGGCGACACCTTTGCGCGTCGCGCGGTACTGGCTTCCGGTGTGCTGGCAGCGTCCGCCATCGGCTTCTACACCTTTGACTGGCGCACCTTCGCACTGATTCCAGCCGGGCTGGCGATCGCCTTGCCGATGGCGGCTGCGGCACGCCTGCCGGCCGACGTCAGTCGCCGCACGCTGGTTTTCGTCTTCGGCCTGATCGTGTTCCAGGCGCTGCTCGGCAAGTGGACGGTGACATTGCAGCTCAAGCCCATCATCGTCACCGCGCACCTGCTCGGCGGCATGGCGACCTTCGCGCTGCTCACCTGGGCGCTGCTGTGCCTGGGCCGGCCTTCGCGAGTGCGGCCGCCGGTGGGCCGTGGACTGGCGCTCGCGGCCCTCGTGGTGGTTATCGGGCAGATCTTCCTCGGCGGCTGGACCAGCACCAACTACGCCGCGCTGTCGTGCCCGGATTTCCCGACCTGCACCGGCCGCTGGTGGCCCGAGATGGACTTCCGCGAGGCCTTCACGCTGTTTCGCGAGATCGGCGTCAACTACGAGGGCGGCATCCTCGACGCCACGGCCCGCGCCACGATCCACCACACCCACCGCGTGGGCGCGCTGATCGTGCTGCTGGTGGTCGGCGCGCTGGTCCTTGCCTTGCTGCGGAGTCCGAGCGGCCGCGGCCTGGGCCTGCTGGTCGGCGTGCTGCTGGCGGTGCAGATCGCGCTCGGCATCGCCAACGTGGTCTATGACCTGCCGCTGTCGATCGCGACTGCCCACAACGGTGTCGCGGCCTTGCTCCTCGGCAGCCTGCTGATGGTGCTGGCGCGCACGCGGCGGGAACAGATCCGGTGAACGTCGCACTGGCCAAGGCCAAGGACTTCTGGGCGCTGACCAAGCCACGGGTGGTGGCGCTGATCGTGTTCACCGCGGTGGTGGGCATGTTCCTCGCAACGCCCGGATTGCCGGGCTGGCAGCCGCTGATCGTCGGCAGCCTGGGCATCTGGCTGGCGGCAGCGGGCGCTGCGGCGATCAACCAGATCCTCGATGCGCGCATCGACGCGCAGATGGCGCGCACGATGTACCGTCCGCTGCCGCGCGCCAGCCTGACCGAGGGCCAGGCGGTCGCCTTTGCGCTGGTGCTGGCGGCGATCAGCATGCTGATGCTGGTGCTGTGGGTGAACACGCTGACGGCGGTGCTGACCTTTGCCTCGCTGATCGGCTATGCGGTGATCTACACCGTATTCCTGAAGCGCGCGACACCGCAGAACATCGTCATCGGCGGCGCCGCCGGCGCAGCCCCTCCGGTGCTCGGCTGGACCGCGGTCACCGGCACGCTCGACCCGCATGCGCTGCTGCTCTTCCTGATCATCTTCATCTGGACGCCGCCGCACTTCTGGGCCCTGGCGATCTTCCGCCGCGCCGACTACGAGAAGGTGCTGATCCCGATGCTGCCGATCACCCACGGCGTGGAAGTCACGCGCTGGCACATCCTGCTCTACACCGTACTGCTGCTGCTGGTCACGCTGCTGCCTTACCTCACCGGCATGGCGAGCTTCTTCTACCTCGGCGGCGCGATCGTGCTCGGCTTCGGATTCCTCTACTACGCGATCCGCCTGATGAACCCGCCGGACGAGCTGTTCGCGCTGAAGACCTTCAACTACTCGATCCTCTACCTGGCGGCTTTGTTCGCATTCCTGCTGGTCGACCACTACCTGCCGCAGCCGCGCTTCCTGCCGGTGCCGATGGTGCTGGAGCCGGCGGGCTGAGGGCTTGCCGGTTGGCGTCAGGGGCTGGGTCGCAAAAAGCCATGGTCCGCAAAGGACGCAAAGGACGCAAAGGAAGACTGGACTGAAGGTCGATTGGATGGCCACAAGGCAAGACGGATCGCGCCGCAAGGGCTCCTGCATGAACCTTCAGGCACTTGGTCTGACGCTAGCACTGTGGGAGCGCGCTTGACGCGCGATGGTCTTGCGATAGCGCCGGAGGACGCTCCGACATCAACGCGAGGCTGAGCGGTTTTCGCTTTTCTTCGCGTCCTTTGCGTCCTTTGCGTCCTTTGCGGACAAGGCTTTTCGCCGCAGTGCCCCATGACACGCCGTATCCGCGAAGGATTCGGCGCTGACTGTTCGGCTATCGTTCCGCCCCATGCGCGCACGGCCGAATCCCGTTTTCCCGCTCCACGACCTCAGTTCGGTGGATGACCGGTGAGCGTGCCGATCGACCAGCGCATCGGCGTGGCGACGCCCGAGGGCATCGAGCTCTTGCTGGAGCCGGCCGGGCCGGTGCCGCGGGCGATTGCCTGGCTGGTGGATTTCCTCTGGCGCTTCGGCGTGCTCGTGGTGCTCGCCTTCCCGCTGATGGCGATGGGCGAGTTCGGAGCGGGCCTGTGGTTCCTGACCTGGTTCCTGCTCGAGTGGCTGGCGCCGGCCGCCTTCGAGGCCTTCAACGACGGGGCGACGCCGGGCAAGCGTGCGATGGGACTGCGCGTGGTCCGCGACGATGGCGCGCCGCTGACCTGGCGGCCCGCCTTGACGCGCAACCTGCTGCGTTTTGCCGACTTCCTGCCGATGCTCTACCTGGGCGGCCTGCTGTCGATGCTGGTGCAGCGTGAGCACAAGCGCCTCGGGGATATGGTGGCCGGCACGCTGGTGGTGCACGTCGACACACGCCCGCCCGGTCGCCGTATCCCGGCGGCTGCGCCGCTGCCGCCGCCGCGGCCGTTGACGCTGGCCGAAGCCCGCACGGTCCTCGACTACGCCGAGCGTGCGCCGTTGTTCGGAGCGGCACGGGCTACGGAGCTGGCCGACCTGGCCGCCCCGCTGTTGCGTCCGGACGGCGGGCCCGCGCCCGAGCAACTGATCCGCATCGCCAACCACCTTGCCGGGGCGCCCTCGCATGCGTCAGGCTGAATTCGAACGTCGCCACGGCGAGGAGTGGCACTGGTTCGACCAGTGGCTGTGCAGCCAGCGCGCGGCCGCCCGGCGCCTGCGCGCGCGCACGCCGCCGGCGGACGATTTTCCCGCCCGTTATCGCGCGCTCTGCCAGCAGCTGGCGCTGGCGCGGGCGCGCGCCTACAGTCCGGCGCTGGTCGAGCGCCTGCAGGCGCTCGCGGGCGAGGGGCATCGTGTGCTCTATGGCGCCAGGCCGCCGCGCAGCCACGGACTCTGGTCGTTTGCGACCATCAGCTTCCCGCGCCGCCTGCGCGCTGAGTGGCGGGTGTTCGTGCTGGCCTGCCTGCTCTTCTTCGGTCCCTTCCTGACCCTCGGACTGGCCGTGCAATGGTGGCCGGACATGGCGCGGGTGGTGATCCCGGCCAGCGACCTGGCCCAGATCGAGGCGATGTACAGCCCCGACAACGAGGCACTCGGGCGCCCCCAGGCCGAGGGCCAGTTCCAGATGTTCGCCTACTACGTCTGGAACAACGTCAGGATCGGTTTCCAGACTTTTGCCGGCGGTGTCCTGCTGGGCCTCGGGACGATCTGGTTCCTGCTCTTCAATGGCGTCTATCTCGGCACCATCATCGGCCACCTGGTCCAGGTCGGCCTCGGCGTGCAGATCGCCTCCTTTGTCGCCGGGCACAGCGCGCTCGAACTGATCGCGATCGCCGTCTCCGGTGCCGCAGGTCTCAAGCTCGGCGGTGCGCTGCTGGCGCCTGGCGGGCGCAGCCGCAAGCTGGCGCTGGTCGAGGAGGGACGCAAGGCCTTCGAGCTGATCGGTGGCGCCGCGCTGATGTTCGCCGCTGCGGCGGTGGTCGAGGGCTTCTTCTCGCCATTGCCGCTGCAGCCTGCGCTGAAGTACGCGGTCGGCGTGCTGTTCGCGCTGGTCGTCCTGTCCTGGCTGGCCTTCTCGGGGCGTGATGGCGATGCAGCTCGATAAGGTCGCGATCACGCTGCGACCGCGCAGCGCCTGGACGGCCATCGACCTGGGCTTTCGCATGGCCGCGACCTGGGCGCGCGCGCTCTGGCTGCCCTGGCTGGTGTTGATCCTGCCCCTCGCGCTGGCGCTGACGCTGGCCCTGCCGACGCATCCGCTGGTGGTAGCCCTGATCCTGTGGTGGCTGAAGCCCTTGTGGGACCGCGTCCTGCTGCATGTGCTGGCGCGCGCGACCTTCGGAGCGACGCCCGGCATCATCGACACGCTGCTGGCCTGGCGCGAGATCCTGAGCCCCGATCTCTTTGCGCAGCTCAGTTGGCGCCGGCTCGATCCGGCGCGCGCCTTCCACCTGCCGGTGGCCCAGCTCGAGCGTCAGAGTGGTGCTGATGCCGGTCGCCGCCGGCGCCTGCTGCGCCAGCGCAGCGGCACGCACGCGGCGGCCCTGACACTGGTGGCGGTCAACCTCGAAATGGTCGTCTACACCGGACTGGCAACGATCGGGGCCTTCCTCGACACCGGTGTGCAGCTCTTCCCGCAGGCGGCGGTCGATGCCTTCGGCGAGTTCGATGCCGAGTGGTGGACGGCAACGGACACGCTGCTCTGGCTGCTCGCGATCCTGGTAATCGAGCCCTTCTACGTGGCCGCGGGCTTCGCGCTGTACCTGAATCGCCGCATCGAGCTGGAGGGCTGGGATCTCGAGCTGGCCTTGCGTCGCATCGGCAGTGGTACCAGCGCGGCCGGACGACAGCCGATGCTGGCCTGGCTGCTGGCGGCACTGCTGGTCGGTCTGGCCGGAGGCATGCCCGATGCCGCCCATGCCCAGCCGGAGCAGCCCGGCGAGTCGCCGCCCACGGTCGAGGCGGAGGTCCTGGTGGTCGGCAAGCCGGGCGACGAGGCAGCGCATTCGCCCGGCTGGACGCCGCAAGCCACGCCGGCGCGAGCCGCTGCCGAAGCCATCCTCGCCGATCCGGCCTTCGGCGGCAGTCGCGAGCGCATGCGCTGGCGGCCGATCGGCGACGCCGACAAGGACGGTCGGCGGCCACCTGGCGGCTCCTGGCTGGGCGAGGTCTTCGGCTTCCTGGCCGAAGGCATCCGGATCCTGGCCTGGCTCGGGCTGGCCGCGTTGATCGTGGCCGTCGTGCTCGCGCTGGTTCGCCGGCTGGGGCCGTCCCCGCTGCCGGAGCGCCGTGCCGCACCGCCGCCACCGACCCTGTTCGGCCTGCGCATCGATCCGGCCAGCCTGCCCGATGATGTGGCTGCAGCCGCGCGTGCCGCGCTGGCGGAGGGTCGCGCCCGCGAGGCGCTGTCCTTGTTGTATCGCGGCGTGCTCTCGCAACTGGTGCACCGGCTCGCGGTGGTGGTACCGCGCGGGGCGACCGAGTCCGAAGTCGGGCGCCTGGCCGCGCGCACCGAGCCCGTGCTCGGCAGCTTCCTCGGCGACTTGCTGCCGGCCTGGAGTGCGGCCGCCTATGCCGGCCGGGTACCCGAGGCGGCGCAGATCGCCGCCTTGTGCGAGCGCTATCCCGCGGCCGCCGTTGCGCCGCCGGAGGCGCCATGAGGAGGGCGATCTGGGGTGGGCTGGCGGTGCTGGTGCTGGCCGTGCTGGCCGTGATCGGCTTCCTCGCGACCCACGAGCGCGTGTCCGAGCAGGAGATCGTGTTCCCGGCCGCGGAGGCCCGCGCCGATCGCTTTCTCGCAGCCACCCGGATGCTGCGCCGGCTCGACATCCGGGTGCAGCGCCAGCGCGGCTTCGAGCGCCCGTTGCCGGACCCGGCCGGGCGTGTCTACCTGCTGGCGGCTCCGCGCGGCTTCCTCAGCGAGGACGCCATCGCCGCGCTGCTGCAGGCGGTGGGGCAGGGCGGCCACCTGATCGTCGAGTCCGAAGCGATCGACAACGACGACCCGCTTTTCGAAGCCTTCGGCATCGCCCGCAAGGAACTGCCCGAGCGCGAGGACGAAGAGGATTTCGATGACTGGAGCGATTTCACCAACCGGCTCGATCCGCTGCCGCTCGACTCCCCTGGACTCGTCGAGGCCGACTGGGTCGACGGCGAGCCGCTGCGGGTGGGCATGCGCGGCGGGGAAGACCTCTCGATCGAGGGAGCAGCCGAGTGGCTGATGGTCGCGGACCAGGGCGAGGTGCGCGCGCTGCACTTCAGGCTGGGCGCAGGACGGGTCACCGCGGTGAACGACATCAGTTTCGCCACCAACTGGGGACTCGGTCGCAACGACGAGGCCGAGTTCCTGCTGCAACTGCTGCGCCTGGGCGGCGTGCCGCGGGCGCTGGTAATCCTCGAGCCCGAGCTGCCCGGACTGCTGGCCTGGTTGCTCGAGCACGCCTGGCGGGCCCTGCTGGGCCTCGCCATCCTGGTGGTGCTCGCCCTCTGGATCGCGATGCCGCGGCGTGGTCGCCTGCGCGCCGATCCCGAGCTGGCGCGGCGTCGGCTCGGCGAACACCTGGCAGCGAGCGGCCGCCTCGTCCACGCCGGTGGTGGTGATGCCATGCTCGCCGCCGCGCTGCGCACCGAGGCCCGGCAACGCCTGCAAAGGCACCATCCGGAACTCGCCGCGCTGGCGCCGCCCGAACAGGTGCGCTTTGCGGTCGAGCGCCTGAAGCTCGCGCGGCGCCATGCGCAAATCCTCTTCGATCCGGCCAGCCAGGGCCCCGAACTGCTGACCCTGGCGCGCGCCGGTCGCGCCCTGCTGCTGGCGCTCGAACCGCGGCGGCCTTCCACCAACCCCCTGTACCAATCCGGGAGCGAACCCAGATGACGCCCAACCCCCTGCCGCAACCGGAAGCCTTTGCGCGCGCCGGCGAGTTGATGCGCCGGCTGTCGATGAGCGTGAGCCAGGCCTTCATCGGCCAGCCCGGCGTGCTCGACGAAGTGCTGTCGGCGCTGCTCGCCGGTGGCCACGTGCTGATCGAGGGCGTGCCCGGCCTCGGCAAGACGCTGCTGGTCAAGGCGCTCGCCCGCGCGATCGGCGGCGCTTACTCGCGGATCCAGTTCACGCCCGACCTGATGCCAGCCGACGTCACCGGCCACACGGTCTACGATCCGCAGAGCGGCGCCTTCACCACGCGCCGCGGGCCGGTGTTTGCCAACGTCCTGCTCGCCGACGAGATCAATCGCGCGCCGGCGAAGACGCAGTCGGCGCTGCTCGAAGTGATGCAGGAGGCGCAGGTCACCATCGACGGCCAGACCCAGCGCCTGGAGCCGCCCTTCATGGTGCTGGCGACGCAGAACCCGATCGAGCAGGAGGGCACCTACGCGCTGCCCGAGGCACAGCTCGACCGCTTCCTGCTGAAGGTGCTGATCGACTACCCGGACGAGGGCGGTGAGCTCTCGGTGCTGCGCTACGCCACGGCCCGCCGTACCGGCGAGCGCCTGGACATCGAGGCGATCGAGGCGGTGCTCAACCCGGCTGCGCTGGTGAAGTTGCAGATGCTGGCGACGCTGGTGCGTGTCGACCCGACGCTGGAGGCCTACGCGCTGCGGATCGTGCGCGCCACGCGCGGTTTCCCGGGCATCGCCGTCGGCGCCAGCACGCGCGGGGCGATCGCGCTGGTGCGGACGGCGCGCGCGCATGCGCTGATCGCCGGGCGCGATCACGCGACACCCGACGACATCAAGCGCCTGGCACCGGCCGCGTTGCGTCACCGGATCAGCCTGGTCGCCGATCTCGCCATCGAGGGCCACAGTGCCGAACGCGTGATCCGCGAGTTGCTCGAGCAGGTGGAGGCGCCGCGCCTGTGACGGCCGCCGTGCGCCCGGCTCCGACGGCGGTCCCCGCGGCGGCGCGGCGCCTGCTGGTGCCCACGCGGGCGGCGCTGGTCCTGGCCGGTCTGTGGTTGTTGCTCGGTGTCGCCGCGTCCTTCGCGCCGGTCTTGCAGCCGGTCTGGGCCGGCAGCGCGCTGCTGCTGGTGATGGGCCTGATGAGCGACGCCGGCATGGCCTGGATGCGGCCCCTGCCTGCAGTGAAGCGGCAGACGGCAGAGGCGCTGGCGATCGGGGTCGAGACCGAGATCGAGGTCGAGATCGAGAACGAGGACAGCCAGCCCTTGCACTTCCGTTTCCACGACCACGCGCCGGATTCCTGTGCCGTGCGCGGCTTGCCGCTGGCCGGACGTCTCGGTGCCCGCGAAGGCGGTCGCTGGCGCTGGCAGCTCCGGCCCTTGCGTCGCGGCGCGTGGTGCTTCGGGGACCTCGAGATCTGGATCGCCTCGCCGCTGGGCCTGTTCGAGGTGCGCGCGCGGATCGAGGCCCGGCAGCCGGTGCGGGTGTACCCGAACTTCGCCGCACTGCGGCGCTATGCGCTGCTGGCCACCGACCACCGGCTGTCGCAGGCGGGGCTGCTGCTCAGGCGCCGGCGCGGCGAGGGTACCGAGTTCCAGCAGTTGCGCGAGTACCGCGAAGGCGACACGCCGCGCCAGATCGACTGGAAGGCCAGTGCGCGCATGCGCCGCCTGGTGTCGCGCGAATACCGGGAGGAACGCGACCAGCAGATCATCCTGCTGCTCGATTGCAGCCGGCGCATGCACGCGCGCGATGGCGCGCTGTCGCACCTCGACCACGCCCTCGACGCCGCACTGCTGCTGGCCTACGTGGCGGTGCGCCAGGGTGATGCGGTTGGCCTGATGAGTTTCGGCGGCGTCGACCGCTACCTGCCGCCGCGCAAGTCGCGTGCCTGCCTGGACGGCTTGCTCGAAGGCACCCTGGACCTCGAAGCCACGCTGGCCCCGGCCGATTACCTGGAGGCCGCGATCAGCCTGTCGAAACGCCAGCGCAAACGCAGTCTGGTCGTGATCCTGAGCAACCTGCGCGACGAGGACGACGACACCCTGTTGCCCGCGCTCGACCTGATCCGCAAGCGCCATCTGGTGGTCCTCGCCTCCTTGCGCGAACGGATCCTCGAGGACCTGGTGCGATCACCGGTCGGCAGCCTCGACGATGCACTCGCGCATGCCGCCACCGCCGACTACCTGAGCCGCCGTCGCCGCAATTTCGCGCGCCTGGCCGCCGCCGGCCTGCCCGCACTCGACGTCGAACCCGCCGAATTGCCGATCGCGCTGGTCAATCGCTACACCGAGCTTAAGCGGCGCGGGGCGATATGAGCCGGGTGGCGATCGCAGGAGCGCGCCCTGCGCGCGAAAAGGCCGTGCGGCAAAGCCTTTCGCGCCCAAGGGCGCTCCTACATCAGCCCATGCTGTCGTCACGCCCGTAGGAGCGCCCTGTGGACGCGAATGACCTGGCGGCGAGCCGTCATCGCGCCCGAGGGCGCTCCTGCCAAAGGCCGGGCTTTGCGCTTTTCCGCGTGCTCGAATCGCCGGTGGCAAGTGGCAAGTGGCAAGTGGTGGCAAGAGCGTCGGCATGAATGCCGACCCACAGGCTGGCGATGCGCCTGTGGGTCCGGATTCATCCGGACGCTGTTCGGCGTCTTCGAATGAGGCCAGGGCGGCAGCGGGAACTTTGTGAACCATCGTCCATCCGATCCGCCATCACCCCGGATGGAGCTCCATCGAATGCACACGTCTCGCTGCGTCCTTGCCATTGCCCTGTGCGCCGCGGCCTCGCTGGCCCACGCCGGCCTGCCCGACAGCCTCTCGGGCGCCTGGTACAACCCGGCGCAGTCCGGGCATGGCATCAGCATCGAGTTCGTTGGCAGTTCGCGCGCGGTGGTGATCTGGCATGTCTACGACCCGGAAGGGCGACCGCTGACGCTTTACCTCGATGGCCAGGTCAGCGGCCGGGCGATCAGCGGTCCGGTCTACGCTCCCGCAGGCATGCGTTTTGGTGACTTCGACCCGGCCACGGTCAGCCTTCCGGCCTGGGGCTCGGCGAGCCTGGATTTCACGGCTTGCGACGCGGCGCAGTTCGCCTGGCAGTCCAATGATCCCGCCTACGGCCAGGGACGCATGCCGATGGTGCCTTTGGTCGCGCGCAGTCCGACCTGCAGCCTGCCGCCGTCGAACAGCTTGCCGGCAGGCCTCATCAGCGGTCGCAGCGATTCCGGCCAGGGCAATCCTGCGGTGCTTTTCCAGGGCATCGTCGACGGCGAGGGCCGCCTGTGGGGGATCGAGCGCTCGCGCAATCCGGGGGGCGAGTCGCTGGTTCCAGGCCCGGCCTGGCTGGCCAGCACCTGGCCGTCGGTCTTGCGGGCGAGCCCGGTTGCCGGTGCGGGCGTGGCCCTCGATGTCCAAGCGGTCAGTTTCGGCGCCTTTGCCTTCTCCGGCCAACGATTCCTGAGTCACGAGGCACTGGCGGGAAGCTGGGTTCCGATCGGCGAGCCGCTGCTGACGCTTGGTGCGGTCAACGGCAGTACGGCGCAGCCGCAGTCCTGGACGCTCGCGGCGCCCGCAGGCGTGAGCCTGGTCGCACCGTTGACTCTGCCGGCGCTCGCCGGCAACTGGGACGTGCGCTTGCGCGCGCAGTTCTTCGCGCTGGAGTTTCCGCTCTCGATCGCTGCCGACGGCAGTGCCTGCCTGAGCTTCTCGGGAACTGGATGTGACTTCAGCGGTCGCCTCGAAGTGGGTGACGGCGCGATCGGCCTCGTCGATTTCGAGCTGGTCGACCACACCCGGCCACATCTGCTCCCCTACCGCGGCCGCGGCTGGCTCGCCGACACGGCCTCCGGGCGCGAGTTGGTGCTGGTCGGCGACAACGGCAGCGTGGGCCTTGGCCTGATCGCGCGTCCGCGCTGATCCCGCTCAGCCGCGCAGGCCGGCCAGCGCCATCAGCACGATCACGCCGAGCAGCAGGCCGCCGATCACGATCACCGCGATCCAGTCCCCGATGGTGCGCCGGTAGCGCACCTCGGGGGTTGCGATGACGATTGCCCGGTACTCGGGCGCGAGCACCGTGCGTCCCTTCTCGCAGAACATCAGGTACAGGATCCAGGCATTGACGATGGTGCCGATCGGGATCGCCAGCAGGCCGATGCCGGACAGCAGAGCGCCCGGGATGCGCACCCAGGGCTGCAAGCGGCGAAAGCCGTAACCCAGGGCGATCGAGAGCGCGCCCGCGCCCAGGTAGATCAGCGCAAACAATCCGATCATCTCGCCGAACGCGGCGTCGGCATCGAGATAGACCGGGATCATGACCACGCCGGCGACCAGGGCGAGTGCGCCACCGAGGTAGTAGAGCGTACCCACCGACTTGAGCTGGATCTCGTGGCGGATGTGCGCCTCGCGCAAAGCCACCACCTCGTTGTCGCTGACATCGCGGTGGTCGGCGACTTCGGTGCGAGGTGGAGCGTAAGGGGATTCCATCACGAGCTGACCCTGATCCGGATCAGCTGATGCTACGCCGTCGTCCTCTGGCAGGATGCAGGCGTGCAGCGCGCACGCCGCGCGGCTGCCCGTGCCGCGACCGGATGGACCCAGGCCGCGAAGGCGCGTGCAATGCCGATCCGAGACAAGCGCTGCCGATGGCGTGCGACCCAGGGGTAGACGATGCGCCAGAAGGGCCGCACCAGCGGGTGATCCCACAGGCGGGCGACGACCGGCATGCCGAGCTGGCCGTAGAGGTGGGCGAAGGCAGCCGGTCCGGTCAGCCAGCGCCCATCGGCCCTCCGCAGGTGCAGCACCCGCATCAGCTCGCCGCGCCCGATGCCTGCGCGTTCGCAGGCCTCGTCGCGATAGTCCGCGGCCGAGCAGTCGATCCAGTCGACCTCGCGATGCACGTCGGCCACGCGCAAAGCGTTGATCTCGCCGCGGCACAGCGGACAGGATTCGTCGTAGTAAACCGTGAGCCGCATCAGTGGAACGCCACTTCCCATCGGGGAGGCAGCATGCACGCGTTGCCGTGACCCCGATGTTTGCGCGCGATCAGGGTCAGGGCATCGCCGATCGGTCGATCATCCGGGCCTGTATGTCGCATCGGGGTCGGCATGAGGCTCATCCGACAATGGCTGCTGTGGGTGTTCCTGCTGGCCCAGGCCGGCCTCGCCAGTGCGAGCGAGGAGTCGGTGCTGCTGGTCTACGTGCGCGCCGACTGTCCGCACTGCGCGCAAGCCAAGGCCTGGCTGCCCGAACTCGAGCGCAGTCGCCCGGGCCTGACGGTGATCTACCGGGCTGTGGATACCGATACGGGGGCGCGCGATGAGCTGATGAGCTTTGCCCACCTCACCGGTACCTGGCCGCCGGGCGTGCCGACCTTCGTGTATCGCGGACTTCTGTATTCGGGTTTCGATACGCCCGCGAGCAGCGGGCCCGAGATCGAGGCGATGCTGGATGGCGCAGCGGCCGCGCCGCAGGCCGGCAATGGCATCGATGCGGGATGGCTGGGGCGCTTGAGCGTGACCGAACTGGGCCTGCCCGCCTTCACCCTCGCCGTCGGCCTGCTCGATGGCTTCAATCCCTGCGCGATGTGGGTGCTGTTGTTCCTGCTGTCGATGCTCGTGCACCTGAAGGACCGTCGGCGGATGGCGTTGATCGCCGGCACCTTCGTGCTGGTCAGCGGCGCGGTGTACTTCCTGTTCATGGCGGCCTGGCTGAACCTGTTCCTGGCGGTTGGCCTGTCGACGGCCCTGCGAATCGCCCTCGCTTCCCTGGCCCTGGCGATTGCAGCGATCAACATCAAGGACTTCTTCCGGCCAGGCGCCGGTGTGTCGTTGTCGATCCCCGATGCCGCCAAGCCCGGACTCTATGCCCGAATGAGGCGCATCCTCGCAGCGCGCACACTGGGCCTCTCGCTGTTCGGCGTTGCTGCGTTGGCGGTGCTGGTGAACCTGGTCGAGCTGCTGTGCACCGCCGGGCTGCCGGCGATGTACACGGCGATCCTGGCGCAGCAGAGCCTTTCGCCGGCGGCGCATTACGGCTATCTCGCGCTCTACATCGTCGGTTACATCATGGATGACGCCTTGATGGTCGGCACCGCGGTGTGGGCGCTGTCCAGCAGCAAACTGAGTGTCGGTGCCGGGCAATGGCTGAAGTTGGTCAGTGGCCTCGTCATGGCGCTGCTCGGCGTGCTGATGCTGGTGAAGCCGGAGTGGTTGTTCTGAGCCTCGACGCGGGTCGATCGCGCCCGAGGGCGCTCCTACGAACGCGACCGCTACGCGCCGCACCCGTAGGAGCGCGCTCTGCGCGCGAATCAAGCTTGCCGCCGGCCGATCGCGCCCAAGGGCGCTCCTACGCCGACGGGCTTGCCGCGATGAATACGTTTTCACCTCCACGCCCGTCCTGACGCCCGCCTTTAATCTGCCGACGCTCCCGAATCCTGCCGACTTCCCGCCGGTGTGTGATCGTGGGCTTTCCCCGCAGCGCAGGATGGCCATGACCGAAACCCGAGTTGCGACATCCACCGCCGGATCGTCCCTTGCCGACGCGCTGGCCGCGCGGTTGGCATTGGAGCCGGTGCCGGCCGGCGCGCCGCTGGAGGAACGTCGCCGCGCGCTGTTTCGCGCGCTGGCTGCGGTCTGCCGGCGCGAGCTGGCGCAGCGCTGGGCGCGTTCTCAGGTGGCGGATGCGGCAGCCGTGTCGGCCGGTACGGCGCGTCGCGTGCATTACCTGTCGATGGAATTCCTGATCGGGCGCGCGCTGGGCAATGCGCTGGGTGCGCTCGGCTGCCAGTCGGTGGCCGAGGACATGCTCGCCACCCCGGGTTTGTCGCTGTCCGACCTCCTCGAGGCCGAGCGCGATGCGGCGCTTGGCAATGGCGGCCTCGGGCGACTGGCGGCCTGCTTCCTCGATGCCTTTGCCGAACTCGAGCTGCCGTCCTTCGGCTACGGCCTGCGCTACGAGTTCGGCATGTTCGCGCAAGCCATCCAGGACGGTCGCCAGGTCGAGGCGCCCGATGACTGGATGCGCGAGGGCGAGCACTGGGAGCTCGAGCGTCCCTCGCTGCACTATCCGGTGGGTTTCGGCGGGCGCGTCGATTCCGATGGCGACGGCCGCCGCTGGTCGCCTTCCGAGCGCGTTCTCGCCCAGGGTTACGATTTCATCGTGCCCGCGCATTCGAGCGAGCGTGTCTCCACCTTGCGCCTTTGGCGCGCGCGCCCCGCGGAGCCCATCGACCTCGCCGCCTTCACCCGCGGCGAGCACCTGGCGGCGGCGCAGCGGCGCACGCAGGCGGAGGCGCTGACCTGGGTGCTCTACCCGGACGACAGCACCGAGGCCGGCCGCGAGCTGCGCCTGCGCCAGGAGTACTTCCTGGTCTCGGCCTCGCTGCAGGATCTGATCGCGCGTCACCTCGGCGAGGGCCGGGCGATCGAAAGGCTGGGGCTCGACAACGCGATCCACTTGAACGACACCCACCCGGCGCTGGCGCCGGTGGAGCTGATGCGCCTCTTGCTCGACAGCCATGGGCTGGAATGGGCCGCGGCGTGGCGGATCACGCGCCAGGCGCTGTCCTACACCAACCACACGCTGCTGCCGGAAGCGCTCGAGACCTGGCCGGTGGCCCTGTTCGAGCGCCTGCTGCCGCGGCATCTGGAGCTGATATTCCAGATCAACGAGCGCCTGCTGGCCGACGTGCGCCTGCGCTTTCCGGGTGACGAGGACCTGGTGCAGCGCGTCTCGCTGATCGACGAGGGGGGAGGCCGCCGCGTGCGCATGGCCGGCCTCGCCATCGTCGCCTCGCACAAGGTCAATGGCGTGGCTGCGCTACATTCGCGGCTGATGGTCGAAACGATCTTCGCCGACTATGCGTGCCTGTATCCCGAGCGCTTCGGCAACGTCACCAACGGCGTCACCCCGCGGCGCTGGCTGGCCCAGGCCAATCCGCGATTGTCGGGCCTGATCGACGAGACCATCGGCCCGGGCTGGCGGCGCGATCTCGGCCTGCTGTCGGCCTTGCGCGGCGCGTCCGGAGATCCGCGCGTGCGCGGCGAGTTCCTGGCGATCAAGCGCGCCAACAAGCAGCGCCTGGCGCAGCGCATCCGTCGCGAACTCGGGATCATCGTCGATGCCGGCAGCCTGTTCGACGTGCAGATCAAGCGCATCCACGAGTACAAGCGCCAGCTCCTGAACCTGCTGCACGTGGTGGCGCGCTACCAGGCGCTGGTCGAGGGTGGGGTGGATGCCGACGAGGCGGCCTTCGCCCCGCGCACGGTGATCCTGTCGGGCAAGGCGGCCTCGGCCTATCGGGTGGCCAAGCAGATCGTGCACCTGGCCCACGACATCGCCCGTGTGGTCAACAGCGATCCGCGCGTGTCCGACCGGCTGCGCCTGGTGTTCATGCCGAACTACGGCGTCGGCCTGGCCGAGACCATCATCCCGGCGGCCGATCTCTCCGAGCAGATCTCCACGGCCGGCACCGAGGCCTCGGGCACCGGCAACATGAAACTCGCGCTCAACGGCGCCCTGACCATCGGCACCTGGGATGGCGCGAACATCGAGATGGCCGAGGCGGTGGGTGTGGAGGACTTCTTCATCTTCGGCCTGCGCGTCGAGGACATCACGGCGCTGAAGGCCGCCGGCTACGACCCGCGCCTGCACTACGAGCAGGACCTCGTGCTGCGCCATGCGCTCGATGCGATCCGCTCGGGCGCCTTCTCGCCCGGTGACCCGGCGCGCCACCGCGAGCTGATCGACGGCCTGCTGCAGCGCGACCGCTACTTCCTGCTGGCTGATTTCGCCGCCTATCGCGAGGCCCAGGCGCAGGCCGACCGGCTCTACGCCGAGCCGGCCGAGTGGGCCGGTGCGGCGCTGCGCAACATCGCCGGGATGGGCCACTTCTCGGTCGACCGCTGCGTGCGCGAATACGTCGACGGCATCTGGTCGCGTGCCGCGCTCGCCAGGAGCCGCCTGGAGCTGCCTGCCGCCCATGCTGGCTGAAGCCGACATCGCGGCCCTCGTCGGCGCCCGCCACCCCGATCCCTTCGCGGTGCTCGGGATGCACCCCGATGCCAGCGGCGCGCTGTGGGTGCGCGCGCTGCTGCCAGGCGCGCTCCGTGTCGAACTGCTCGACGCGGCCAAGGGTGGCGTGGTGGTGGAGCTTGTGCAGCGACACGCCGAAGGATGCTTCGAGGCGCGGGTGCCACGGCGGCGCAAGCGCTTCGACTATCGGCTGCGCATCGCATGGCAGGCAGGCGGCGAGAGCCTGCTGGCCGATCCCTATGCCTTTGGCGCGCTGATCCCCGACGACACGCTGGAGGCCTACGCCGAAGGCCGCCACCTGCGCCCGGACGAGTTCCTCGGTGCGCACCCGATGGTCATCGATGGCATCGAGGGCGTGCGCTTCGCGCTGTGGGCGCCGAATGCGCGGCGGGTCAGTGTTGTCGGCGCCTTCAACCAGTGGGATGGCCGCCGTCATCCGATGCGTTTGCGCCACGTGGCCGGCGTCTGGGAGATTTTCGTCCCGCACGCCGCCGTGGGCGACCTCTACAAGTACGAGTTGCTCGGCGCCGAGGGCACCTTGCTGCCAGCGAAGGCCGATCCTTGCGCTTTCGCGGCCGAGCTGCGTCCCGGCACGGCCAGTCGCGTGGCTCTCCCGCCGGAGCGACGCGCGCTGCCTGCGGAGCGCGCGGCAGCCAACCGGCGCGACGCGCCGATCGCGGTCTACGAGGTCCATGCCGGATCGTGGCGGCGACGTGCCGATGGCGGCTTCTGCGATTGGCACGAGCTGGCCGCGACGCTGCCGGCCTACGCGGCCGATCTCGGCTTCACCCACATTGAGCTGCTCCCGGTTTCCGAGCATCCTTTCGACGGATCCTGGGGCTACCAGCCGGTCGGCCTGTATGCGCCAAGCGCGCGCTTCGGCGATCCGGCCGGATTCGTTGCTTTCGTCGACGCCTGTCATGCGCTTGGGCTCGGCGTGATCGTCGATTGGGTGCCGGCCCATTTCCCCAACGATGGCCATGGTCTGGCCCGTTTCGACGGCACGGCGCTGTACGAGTACGCCGACCCGCGCGAAGGATTCCACCGTGACTGGAACACGCTGATCCCGAATTTCGGTCGCACCGAGGTGCGCGCGCACCTGGTCGGCAGCGCGCTGCACTGGCTGGAGCACTACGGCATCGACGGCCTGCGCGTCGATGCGGTCGCATCGATGCTGTATCGCGATTACTCCCGCCCGCCCGGCGAATGGGTGCCGAACGTGCACGGTGGCCGCGAGAACCTCGAGGCGATCGCGCTGCTGCGCACGCTCAATGAAGTGGTGGGATCCGACTGCCCGGGCGCGATCACCATCGCCGAGGAGTCGACCGCCTTCCCGGGCGTGTCGGCGCCCACGTCCGCAGGCGGCCTTGGTTTCCACTACAAATGGAACATGGGCTGGATGAACGACACGCTGCGCTACATCGGGGAAGACCCGGTGCACCGGCGCTGGCATCACGATCGGCTCACTTTTGGCCTGGTCTACGCCTTCAGTGAGAACTACCTGCTGCCGATCTCGCACGACGAGGTGGTGCACGGCAAGCGCTCGCTGCTCGGCAAGATGCCCGGCGACGACTGGCAGCGGTTTGCAAACCTGCGCTGCTACCTCGGTTTCCAGTGGGGACACCCGGGCAAGAAACTGCTGTTCATGGGTCAGGAGTTCGGCCAGCCGCACGAGTGGCGGCATGACGAGGCACTGCCCTGGCATCTGATCGACGACGAGCGGCATGCCGGCGTGCAGCGCTGGGTGCGCGATCTCAACCGGCTTTATCGCGAGCGCACAGCGCTGCATCGGCTCGACTGCGAGGCGGCCGGTTTCTCCTGGCTGGTGATGGATGACCGCGACCAGTCGGTGCTCGCCTTCGCGCGCTTCGATGGTGCCGGGAATGTCGTGGTCGTCGCCTGCAACTGCACGCCGGTGCCGCGCCACGGCTACCGGCTGCCGGTGCCCGCCGGCCCGGGCGCCTGGCGCGAGGCGCTCAACAGCGATTCGCGCCACTACGGTGGCAGCGACCTCGGCAATGGCGCCGGGCCGCTTTGCGTCGATACGGAAAGCGAGGGCAGGGCAGCGCTCACGCTGACACTGCCGCCGCTGGCGACCCTGCTGCTGGTGCCGGCATGAGCGCCGCATCGCCCGCACTCGCGCCCGGCCGC
The DNA here is from genome assembly GCA_024710675.1 of Lysobacterales bacterium. GTDB lineage: Bacteria > Pseudomonadota > Gammaproteobacteria > Xanthomonadales > SZUA-5 > JANJUH01. The sequence goes on along the minus strand of JANJUH010000105.1, from coordinate 5,531 downwards.
GCCCACCCGCTCGGCGCGCACCTCGTCGATGGTGGCGTGAACTTCGCGCTGTGGTCCGACCACGCCGAGGCGATCGAGCTGTGCTGCTTCGATGCCCGCGGCGAGCACGAAACTGCGCGCCACCGGCTGGTCCGCGGCGAGGACGGCGTACACTCGGGCTTCCTGCCTGGCGCCGGTGCCGGGCTGGTGTACGGCTATCGCGCATACGGCCCGTGGGCGCCGCAGCAGGGTCATCGCTACAACCCGCACAAGCTGCTGCTCGATCCGTGGGCGCGCGAGATCCTCGGTCGCTTCCACTGGGACGATCGCCATCACGGCCATGTGCGCGGACACCCCGAGGGCAGTCATGCCGTCGACGTCCGCGACAACGCCGAGATCGCGCTGAAATCGCGCGTCGCCGCGCAGTTGCCGAGGGCTTCGCGGCAGGCGCTGCGGCCGACCGCCGACCTCGTGCTCTACGAGGTCCACGTCAAGGGCTACTCGATGCGCATGCAGGGCATCCCGGAGGCGCTTCGCGGCAGTTACGCGGCGCTCGCGCATCCTGCATCGATCGCCCACCTGCGCCGCCTCGGCGTGACCACGCTGTGCCTGTTGCCGGTGCACTACAGCCTGTCCGAGCGCGCGCTTGCGGAAGCGGGCGTATGCAACTATTGGGGCTACAACACCCTCGGCTACTTCGCGCCCGATCCGCGCCTCGCGACGCGTGCGCACGCGCACGATCCGACCGCGGTGGCCGCGGAGTTCAGGGCGATGGTCGAAGCGCTGCACGAGGCCGGCTTCGAGGTGGTGCTGGACGTCGTCTACAACCACAGCGCCGAGGGCGACGAGGACGGTCCGACGCTGAGTCTTCGCGGGCTCGATGCCGCCGCCTGGTATCGCCATGAGGGCGAGGGGCGCCTGGTCAACTGGAGCGGCTGTGGCAACACACTGAATCTCGCGCATCCGCGCGTCGTGCAGTTCGTGCTCGACTCGCTGCGCTGGTGGGTGGAGGCGATGGGCGTCGACGGTTTCCGCTTCGACCTCGCCAGCATCCTCGGCCGCACCCGCCAGCGCTTCGATCCCGATGCGCCCTTCTTCGTTGCGCTGCGCCAGGATCCCTTGCTTGCCGGTGTTCGCCTGATCGCCGAGCCCTGGGACAGCGGCCCTGAGGGCTGGCAGGTCGGGCGCTTTCCCGGGACCTTCCTCGACTGGAACGACCGCTTCCGCGATGCCGTGCGCGGCTACTGGCTGCAGCGCGTGCCGCGCGGCGAGTTCGCGCGTCGCCTGCTGGGCTCGAGCGATCTCTTCCACCACGGCCATCGCCGGCCCACGGCCAGCGTCAATTTCATCACGGCGCACGATGGCCGCACGCTCGCCGATGTCGTCGCCTATGCGCACAAGCACAACCATGCGAACGGCGAGCAGAACCGAGATGGCCGCGCCGACGAGGTCGCAGTCAATTTCGGCATCGAGGGCCACACCACGGATCCCCTGACCCTGGCCCAGCGTCGTCGTGCGCGCCACGCGCTGCTGGCTACGCTGCTGCTCGCCCAGGGCACACCGATGCTGCTGGCTGGCGACGAACACGCCAACAGCCAACGCGGCAACAACAACGCCTATTGCCAGGACAACCCGATCGGCTGGCTGGACTGGAATGTCGACGAGGAAGCGGCCGTGCTGATCTCTGCACTGACGCGGCTGCGCCGCCGCGAGCCGCTGCTGCGCCATTCCGACTGGTTCGCTGGCAACGCCGGCGAGGGCAAGGCGCACGTGCGCTGGCTGACGCCCGCTGGCACCGGGATGGGTGTGGCCGACTGGCACGATCACGACCGTCGCGACTTCGGCTGTGAACTCTGGGCGGCCGGTGCCCGTGCGCCGCGCCTGAAACTGCTGTTCAACCCGATGCTGATCGAGCGTGAGTTCGCCCTCGACGAAGGCTGGGCGCTGGCCTTCGATTCGAGTGGCGAGCGCCTGCCGCTCGCGGGTCTCGATCTCGCCCCGGTCCCTGTATTCACCCCCATCCTGCTGGCGCCAGCGCAAACGCTGCTGGTGCTGGTCCGCATGCCCGACGAGGAATCGCCGCCATGATCGACCTCCACGCCCGCTCCTCCGGCGTGCTCCTGCACCTGACCTCGCTGCCCGGTCCTTACGGCATCGGCGACTTCGGCCCCGCCGCGCGCCAGTTCGTCGACTGGCTGGTTTCGGCCGGCCAGCATCTCTGGCAATGGCTGCCGATCAACCCGATCGGCCCAGGCGATTCGCCCTACCAGAGCGTCAGTGCCTTCGCCGGCAGCCCCTTGATGGTCGCGCTCGAACCGCTCGTCGAGGCCGGCTGGCTGGACAAACCGAGCCTGCCGCCGGGCGGCTTCGACGCGCGCCGCGTCGATTACGCGAAGGTCGTGCCCTGGCGGCTCGCGCAACTGCGGATGGCGGCGCGCGGCTTTTTCGCCCACGGCAGTGCCGTCGAACAGGCAGCCTTCGCCGAGTGGTGTGCCGACAACGCGAGCTGGCTCGACGACTACGCGCTGTTCATGGCGCTCGAAGACGCCCATGGCGGCGCCGCCTGGTGGCACTGGCGGCCGGAATTGCGCGACCGCGTGCCGGCCGCGCTGGCCGAGGCACGTACCACGCACGCCAGCGAGGTCCGTTTCTGGTCCTTCGTGCAATGGTGCTTCGACGTGCAGGCCTCGGCGCTCAAGGCCTATGCCAACCAGCGCGGCGTCGCGCTGATGGGCGATCTGCCGATCTTCGTCGCCCACCACAGCGCCGATGTCTGGGCGCGGCCGGACCTCTATGCACTCGACGAGGCCTTCCAGCCCACCGTCGTCGCCGGCTGTCCGCCCGACTCGATGGCGCCGACCGGCCAGCGCTGGGGTAACCCGCTGTACCGCTGGGACCGCATGGCGGCCGAGGGCTATGCGTGGTGGACGGCACGGGTGAAGCGCGCGCTGCACCAGGCCGATGTCTTCCGCATTGACCACTTCCGCGGCTTCGCCGGCTACTACGAGATCCCGGCGAGTTGCCCGACGGCGGAGGAGGGGCGCTGGCTGCCCGGACCCGGTCGTGCGCTCTTCGATGCGATCGGCGCCGAGCTCGGCGAGCTGCCGATCGTTGCCGAGGACCTGGGCCTGATCACGCCCGATGTCGTCGAGCTGCGCGACGGCCTCGGTTTCCCGGGCATGAAGATCCTGCAATTCGGATTCGGCACCGATGCCAGCGACGAGTTCCTGCCGCATAACTGGCCGCGCCATTGCGTGGCCTACACCGGCACCCACGACAACGACACCGTGCGCGGCTGGTGGGACAAGGCCTCGGACCGCGAGCGCCACTACGCCGGCAGCTATCTGGCCGCAGGTCCCGCCGACATCCACTGGGCGATGATTCGCGCCTGCTGCAACTCGGTGGCCAACATCGCCGTCTGCCAGCTCCAGGATGCCCTCGGCCTCGACGGCAGCCACCGCATGAACACGCCCGGCACGATGGGACCGCAGAACTGGAGCTGGCGCTTCACCTGGGACATGGTCGGGACGGAGCCGGCGCGGGTGTTGGGGCTGATCGCGGCGGCGAGCGGGCGTGGGCCGATCGGGTTGCTGGGCTTGCCCGGAGAGCAGGTGCCTATGGAGCAGGCGAAGGCGGCGTGAGGGCCGGCGCGTGACCCGGCACGCGGAAAATGACAGCGTCCTCCGCCAGACGGCTCGTTGCTAATGTTGTTACAGGCTGAATTGCTTGTTAACATCCACAAGTGATCCTGCGTCCCGGAGTTCATAACAATGAAACGCGCGCTCTTGTGTGCCCTACTGCTCACGTCGTCCGCGGCCTTCGCCCAGGCGAAGGTCGATCCCAATCCCACCCGCACTCCCGAGCAGATCCTGGCGGGCACGATTACCGCCGGAGCAACGTCGTGGGCGTTGAACTCCACGACATGGACCGCCACCAGTTCCGGGCCTACGAATGACTTCACGATCGGCGGGCAGGATCAGGTCTTCAGGGACTGGTGGTTCTACCGTCTCGGCACGGATACCCGCGAATTCACCTTCCCGACCCCGACTACCGAGACTTACGTCGGCAATACCGCCACGCTGACCTGGACCAATCTCAACGGCACTGGTCTCAACGCCACACTGACGGTGGTCGTGGCCGACGCGCCGGCGCGCACGACGCAGACGATGGTGATCAGCAACCCGACGGCGGGTGCCATCGACTTCAACATGTTCCGCTACGTCGATTTCGATCTGGTCAATACGGCAGGCGCGGATTCTGCGGTGCTGTTCGCGAGTCCGACGACGATCGACGTCGTTGACGGCACGCGTGGCATGCGCATCGTCGCGACCGGCGCGGCCAACTACGCGGTCACTGCGTTTTCGACCCTGCAAGGCCTGCTGACCAATACGGTAGTGGACAACTTCGCCAACACGGGCCTGCCCTTCGGTCCGGGTGATTTCACCGGCGGCTTCCAGTGGGCCAGCGTCAGCATTCCTGCTGGCGGCAACCAGCAGTACGTCTCGACCTACGAGACCGGTACTTCCTTCACCCTGACCACCAACTCGCCGCAGTCGGTCAATGCGGTGGTAGGGCAGACCACGCCGGTGCCGATCACGGCCAACATCGCCAACCCGTCGGGTGGTACCTACACCGTAACGGTCAGTCCGGACATCAGTGCGCCGCCGATTGCGGGCTCGAACGTCTCGACCTATATCGGCTTCCCCCCGACTTTCCCGTTCGTGTTCAGCCGCGATTGCACCCCGACGGTGCGCGGCCAGTTCTCGCTGGTGCACTTCGTGACGGCGACCCAGACGGGCGGCGTGGTGGTCGGGACCAACCCGCAGACCGTCAACAACGTCACCTGGGCGTGCCAGACCCCGTCCGACCTGACGCTCGCGATCAGCGACGGTGGCGTGACCGCCACGGCCGGAACGCCGGTGACCTACGCCTTCAATTACGCGCAGGTGTCGCCGCAGTTCACCGAGGGCGTGGTGATCTCGACGACGGTGCCGGTGGGGACGACCTTCAACGCGGCCGGCAGCACGGCCGGCTGGTCCTGCGCCGATGGCTCGGCGGCCGGTACGGCTTGCACCTTCAATGTCGGCAACGTCGGCGCCGCGCCTGCAGGCGGCACGGCCAATTTCGCGGTCAACGTGCTGCCGAGCACGACGGCTGCCTTGTCGATCTCCGGCAGCATCGCCGACGACGGCGTGGGCGGTGCGGACCTGACGCCGGCCAACAACGCGGCCAATGACACGACGCCGGTGGTGGTCGAGGCCGATCTGGCGATGGCCCTGACCGACAGCCCGGATCCGGTCGTGGCCGGCACGCAGCTGACCTACACCGCGACGCTGACCAATGGTGGTCCGTCGGATGCGACCAACGTGCAGTTCGCGCTGCCGCTCGCGGCCGGCACCTCCTTCGTCTCGGCCACTCCGAGCGCGGGTGGCACCTGCACCAACACCAGCCCGGTGACCTGCACCTGGGCCGGTGCGACGGCCCCGGCCGGCGTGCGCAGCGCGACGATCGTGGTGCTGGTGGCGGCGAACGTGCTGCAGGGTACGAACCTG
>JANJUH010000094.1 GCA_024710675.1 Lysobacterales bacterium | reverse complement strand
TCTTCTGGGCTGGCCTTGTCGTGGTGGCCTTGTGAGCTGTGGGACGGTGTCCCCTGCGTTCGCCCGAGGTGTCTGCAGAAGTCGATTCGTTTCTTGTAGAAGCGTCTCCGCCTTCGGCTGCCGGGCGTGGTAACGAGGAGGGTGCAAAGGAAGCGAGTGCCCTACGACAACAGCAGCCCGGTCTGGAGAGGTCGGAGCCGCAGATCGCTGCCCGCTTGTCGGCTGTGGAACGATCGCGAGATCTAGCAGGTGCTGCAGAAAGCGGGATCTATGCGCTGCCCATTGAAGAATTCTGGGGTGTCGTGCAGCGGCATCCGGCGGACGAGGTCAAGAAGGAAGTTCGCATCCTGGGCCATTGCGTCGCGCTGGCCGTCGGGGTAGAGGGCGGCTTGTCCGACTATCTGAAGGTGCCGTGCTCCCAGTTGCTGAAAAGCATCGGGAGTCAGAACTATCTGTCGGTCTCGACGATGACACGCGACCTTTGTCTCAGTCACGCGAAACAGCCGTTTCCGTTTCCTGGGGTCGTCAGGCTGGAGGGCGGCGTCGAGCAATTGGCCGAGACGGCCAGTGAAGAAGAGTTGATTCAGGGATTGAGATCCACCGACCTCAATCGACGCCTGGCGTTCGTCATTGCCGCCCTCGAATCACAGCGCGGTCTGGAAGGAGTCGACTGGGATATATTGAAGGCCAGCGGGTCACGTTCTTACCATCGATTTCTGGCCTTGCTCGGGACGAGGCTGGGCTACCATTGGCCAGGTTACTGCGCCGCCAACAGTGTCGGAATGTTTCCCTTGTGCTCAGGGATTCTGGTTTGTCGCGCGGGCGAAGACTTCTGGCAGGTCGCGCAGAACAACTTGAGTCCGATCCAGTTCGAGCAACTCCGCGCGGCTAGGGTGGCGGGCGGGCCATGACCATGATCGAGTGGGCGTGTCCCGGGATCAGCTCATCCTGACTCGTGCCGGCGCCAGCCGCTCCGCGGCCGGCGTCGCCAGCAAGCGATCCAGCAGCGCGGTCACTTCCTCGACGCGGACGACATCCATCACGCCCGGATACTCGATCCGCCGGCCCCAGCCGATGGCTTCCGGCGGCTTGCCGTAGCGCTTTTGGCAGACCTCGGCGTAGTGGTTCACGCACCAGTGGATCGAGCGGTAGGGGCCGCTGCGGCGGGCGTCGGTGGCGGCGTAGAGGCCGATGACCGGGGTGCCGACCGCACTGGCGAGGTGCGCGGGGCCGGCGTCGGGGCCGATGAGCACGGTCAGGCGGGCGAGCAGGGCGGGGAGTTGTTTGAGCGTGTCTTTCCCGGTGAGGTCGAGCATGCCGGAATCGGGCGCGGCAGCGAGGATGGCGTCGGCCATCTGTCGCTCGAGATCGCTGCGACCGCCGAGCAGCACGACGCGCAGGCCGGCATTTCGCGCATGGCGGGCGACGGCGGCGTAGCGCTCGGGTCGCCAGTTGCGCAGGGCGTGGCTGGAGCAGGGGCTGATACCGAGCCAGCCATCACTGTCCTGGAGTTGCTCGCGTGCCCAGTCATGGGCTTCCGGCGGTGTGGCGCAATCCCACACCAGTTCGTCCACCTTCACGCCCAGCGGCTCACCGAAGCGCAGCAGGGTCTCCAGCACATGGCCGCGCGGGTGTTCGGCGATGCGCTCGCCGATGAAGAGCCCATGGCCCTCCTTGCTGCGCATGCGGTCGTAACCGATCCGGCGTCCCGCCTTGATGCCCAGGCTCAGGACATTGGCGCGCAAGGCCAGCTGCATCAGTAGCAGTGCATCGAAACGGCGCCCAGCCAGTTCACGCCAGGTGGCGCGCATGCCCTTCAGGCCGTCGCGCTTGCGGTGGACGATCAGTTCCACGCCCGGCAGGCCGGCCAGCAAGGCGCCTTCGCCGGCGCCGAGGATCCAGGTGAGGCGATCCTGCGGGCGCTGCTGACGCCAGGCGTGGATGAGCGGCAGCAGATGGCTGACATCGCCCAGGGCTGACAGGCGCAGCAGGCAGACCGATAGGGCGTCGGACATTGTTGGTTATGCTCTCGGGGTTCGTCAGGGCGGGTAATCGTGATCGAGCAGGGCATCGCCGCGCAAATGGTCGTCGAGGGGGATCGCATCGTGATCCACGATGGCCTGCGCGTGCCCTCGCCGCGGATGGAGTGGTTCGATGCCGATCACTGGCCGCGGCGCGAGTTGCTCGATCGGGGGCGCGGTGCGACCTTTGGCGTGCGGCTGGAGATCGGTGAGGCCGTACTGAGGCGTTATCGCCGCGGCGGGCTGGTCGCGCGGCTGCTGGCGGATCGCTATGTCTGGACGGGAATCGAACGGGCCCGGCCGGTCGCGGAGTTTCGCCTGCTCGCCGCTGCCGTTGCCGCTGGCCTGCCGGTGCCGCGGCCGCTCGCAGCCCTGGTCCATCGCGAGGGCAGCTTCTACACCGGCGCCTTGCTGATGGAACGCATCCCGGGAGCGGAGACCCTGTCGGCACGGCTGGCGCGGCTGCGTGACTGGCGCGACTTCGACTGGGAGGCCCTGGGGCGCCTGCTCGGGCGCACCCATGCGCTGGGTTTTCGCCACGCCGACCTCAATGCCCACAACGTGCTGATCGATGGCGGCGAGTCGCTGTGGCTGATCGACTGGGATCGCGGCTCGCGCCCGGCCCCGGGGTCGTGGCCGGCGCGCGTGCTCGAGCGGCTGGCGCGCTCGCTGCGCAAGCTGCACGGTGCACGGGTTGAAGCGACCGACGCCAGGGAGTCCTGGCAGAGCCTGCTGCGGGCGCACGAGCGCGGCAGTGCGATGGAGGTTGCCGGTGGCTGAGCACACAAGCGGACTGGCGCTGCGCTTTCTGGGCGTCGGCAGTGCGCGGGCGGTCGAACTGGGTGCGTCGAGCGCCGTGCTCGAGCAGGACGGTAGGCCACTCTTGCTGATCGACGTCGGTCCCGGCGTGCTCGATCGCTACCACGCGCGCTATGGTGGGCTGCCCGAGGCGATGTTCCTGACCCATCCGCATATCGATCACATCGGCGATTTCGAGCACTGGTTCTATCGGCTCGCCTTCGTCAATGCCGCGTTGCCGCGGCTCTACGTGCCGGCGCCGCTGGTGCGCTGGCTGCAAAAGCGCGTCGCCTCCTTTCCCAACTGGGTGGCCGAGGGCGGGCGCAACTTCTGGGATGTCTTCCACCTGATCCCGGTCGACGAGCACTTCTGGCACGGTGGCTGGCGTTTCGAGGTCTTCCCGGTGCGCCATCACGCGCCGGATTCGGCCTACGGCCTCGCCCTGGCCGGTGCTTTCGCCTACAGCGGCGATACCCGGCCCATCCCCGAACAACTGGCGCGTCACGCCGGGCGCGGCGAGCGTGTCTTCCACGACTGCACGCTCGAAGGTAATCCTTCGCACGCCGGGCTCGATGATCTCGCCCGCGAGTACCCCGACGGCCTGCGTGCACGGATGGTGCTCTATCACTACGCAGACGAGGAAGCCGCCGCAGCGATGCGTGCAGCAGGCTACGAGGTGGCCAGGGTCGGCAAGACCCATGCACTGCCCGAGCCGGCAGACGAAGCGCGCGGTCCCTGGGAGCGACCGGAAAACGATTGAGTGCGGTATCGCGACTGGGCTATGATCGCGGGCTCTCCGGCGCCCGGCGTCGGAGGGCAGGCCGCGGAGAGATGTCCGAGTGGTTGAAGGAGCGCGCCTGGAAAGTGCGTATACGGCTAATCCCCGTATCGAGGGTTCGAATCCCTCTCTCTCCGCCACTTCCCGGTTGATTGGGCAGGACGCCCGCGTCCGGTTAAGCAACACCAGTTCTGCGGTGGCCCCTGTCGGTCCCCCCGCGTCGCAAGGCCGTCAACCCCGCCAGGCCCGGAAGGGAGCAACGGTCGCGGTTCGAGCGGGCGCCGGGGTGTGGCTGGCAGGGGCTGCCACCCTTTCCCGCCCCATGGTCTGCTGGCGCGCACCCGCAGGATCGCCCTTGGGCGCGATCAGGTTTGCTGCAAATCCTTTCGCGCGCAGAGCGCGCTCCTACATTGCTCCCGTAGGAGCGCCCTCGGGCGCGATCAGGTTTGCCGCCAGCCCTTTCGCGCGCAGAGCGCGCTCCTACATTGCTCCCGGAGCAGCGCCCTTGGGCGCGATTAGGTTTGCGGCCAGCCCCTTCGCGCGCAGAGCGCGCTCCTACGGCCTCGTCCCCGTAGGAGGGCCCTTGGGCGCGATCAGGTTTGCGGCCAGTCCTTTCGCGCGCAGAGCGCGCTCCTACGGCCTCGTCCCCCTAGCACTGCCCTTGGGCGCGATCAGGTTTGCGGCCAGCCCTTTCGCGCGCAGAGCGCGCTCCTACAACTTGCCGCCTTACTGAGCGATCATCGCGGTTTCGCTCAGGATCCTTCCCCAGCGCATGAGCTATCTCGTCCTCGCCCGCAAGTGGCGCCCGCGCCGCTTCGGCGAACTGGTCGGCCAGCAGCACGTCGTGCGTGCGCTGGTCAACGGCATCGAAACCGGGCGCCTGCACCACGCCTTTTTGTTCACCGGCACCCGCGGCGTCGGCAAGACGACGATCGCGCGCATCCTGGCCAAGGCGCTGAACTGCGAGCGCGGGGTGGGTTCGGAGCCTTGCGGCGAATGCTCGACCTGCCTGGACATCGATGCCGGCCGCTATGTGGACCTGCTCGAGATCGACGCCGCCTCGCGAACCAAGGTCGATGACACCCGGGAGATCCTCGACAACGTGATCTATGCGCCGGCGCGTGGTCGCTACAAGGTGTACCTGATCGACGAGGTGCACATGCTGTCGACCAGTTCCTTCAATGCGCTGCTGAAGACGCTCGAGGAGCCGCCGCCGCACGTCAAGTTCCTGCTGGCGACCACCGATCCGCAGAAGCTGCCGGTGACGGTGCTCTCGCGTTGCCTGCAGTTCAGCCTCAAGCGCTTGTCGCGCATCGAGATCGAGGGGCAGATCCGGCGCATCCTAGAGGCCGAGGGCGTGGCCTTCGAGGACGCTGCGGTGGCGCTGGTGGCGCGCGCGGCCGAAGGCAGCCTGCGCGATGCGCTGAGCCTGCTCGACCAGGCCATTGCTTTCGGCGGAGGTGCCGTCCACCACGCCGAGGTTGCCGAGATGCTCGGGACCATCGACCGCAAGGCGCTGGCGGCGCTGGCGCTGGCGCTGGCCAACGAGGATCGGGCGGCCTTGCGCACGGAACTGGCGCGTATCGGCGAGCTGTCGGTCGACTATCCCGGCCTGCTGGCCGAGCTGTTGGCGCTGTGGCATGAAGTGGCGGCGCGCCAGGCCTTTGGCGAGGACATCGAATCGCGCTTCGTCGATCCCGCGGTGCTGGCCGGGCTGGCCGAGCGCCTTGCGCCCGAGGTGGTGCAGCTCTACTACCAGCTCAGCCTGCAGGCGCGCCGCGACATCGATCTGGCGCCCGATCACCGCACCGGCTTCGAGATGGCGATGTTGCGCCTGCTGGCTTTCCAGCCGGTCGATGCGGCCACGGCACCGCCGACGCCCGTGGGCGGCCCGGTCCGTTCACAGCCGTCCTTGCCCCCGGCTGGTGGCCCGGGAGGAATCCCGAGTCGCCCGTCGGCAAGCCCTGCACCCGCCCAGCCATCGGCTCAGCTGGCAGTGGCGACGCCCATGCCGGGCGCGCGGCCAGTGCAGCCGCCGGCGGCCAGCGGCATCGCCGAAGGTGGGCCGGCGGACGGCTGGTTCGGATTGGTGGCCAGGGCCGGTTTGCGTGGCCCCGCGCTGGCACTGGCCCAGCAACTGCGGCCGATCGACTGCGTGGATGGCTTGTGGCGGGTCGCGCTTGCGCCCGTACTCGACGGCCTCGCCACCCCGCTGGCGCGCCGCGAGCTGGAGAATGCGGTCGTGGCGACCGGCGCGCGCCTCGAAATAGTCTTGCGCGCGGTCGAAGGCGAGACCTGGGCCGAGCGCGAGGCGCGCTCGCGCGGTGAGCGCGCGCAGGCGGCCGAACGCAAACTCATGTCCGATCCGGCCGTGGCCGGGGTAATCCGCGAGTTCGATGCCAGCATGGTACCGGGCTCGCTTCGACTCGATTCCTGAAGGAGACGGCAATGCGTGGTGGTCTGGGCAACATCCTGCAGCAGGCGCAGAAGATGCAGGAGGAACTGCAGAAGCAGATGGCGGCGGCACAGAAGGAACTGGAGACGGCCGAGGTGACCGGTCAGGCCGGCGGCGGCATGGTCAGCGTGACCGTGAGCGGGCGCCACGAGGCGCGCCGCGTGCGCATCGACCCGGCGCTGCTGAAGGACGATCCGGAGATGCTCGAGGACCTGATCGCCGCCGCCTTCAACGACGCGGTCAACAAGGTCGCCGAGATGAGCTCGGCGCGGATGGCCAAGGTCACCGGCGGCCTCAACCTGCCGCCTGGTTTCAAGTTGCCGTTCTGAGGGCATCGCTCCGCACGGGTCGCGGTTTGCGCGTTGATGCGCTGGGCACTGCAGGAAGAGCGTTGTCCGCAAGGAACGCAAAGGAAGAGCCACGGCCTGGATCGGAGTCCTCGTTGCCCTCGTCAGTGCGCTGGTTTGCGAACCGAAGAGGCAGTGGCGGCGCGCTGAATCCTTGTCATGGCCAAAGAGAATCAATGGGTTGCAGCACATCCGGTAAAAGACCTTCGAAAGGCCTGAGCTTGTCGAGCCGTCCTTTCCCCTCCCGCTTTTCTTGGCGTCCTTTGCGTCCTTTGCGGACAAAATGCTCTCTCTCTTGTCGACCGTAGCCCCCCTATGAGCCCACTGCTCGAACAACTGATCCAGGCGCTGCGCTGCCTGCCCGGTGTCGGTGCGCGCTCGGCGCAGCGGATGGCTTTCCACCTGCTCGAACGCGATCGTGAGGGAGCGCGCCGGCTGGCCGAGCGGCTGGTGGCGGCGGTCGATCGCATCGGCCTGTGCAGCCGCTGCCGGGATTTCTCCGAGGAGCCGGTCTGCGCGCTGTGCGCGGGTTCGCAGAGGGATCCGGCGCAGCTCTGCGTGGTCGAGACGCCGGCCGATCTGATGGCGCTCGAACAAGCAACTGGTTTTCGCGGGCGCTATTTCGTGCTGCACGGCCGGCTGTCACCACTCGATGGCCGCGGGCCGCGCGAGATCGGGCTCGATCGCCTTGCCGATCGACTGGCCGAAGGCGAAGTACGGGAGTTGATCGTCGCTACCAATCCCACGGTCGAGGGTGAAGCCACCGCGCACTACATCGCCGAACTCGCCCACGCCGCCGGCATCCCGGCCAGCCGCATCGCGCATGGCGTGCCGGTCGGTGGCGAACTCGAATACATCGACCGGACCACGTTGGCGCATGCCTTCAGCGGGCGGCAGGTGGTGTGAGAAGCCGGGACTCGGGACTCGGGAGCGTTCCTTCACCAGCGGCCGAGTGTCAATGCTCGTCATCCCGGCGCAGGCCGGGATCCAGTCCGCCCTTGCGACAGGGGCGGCAAGAGCACTGGATTCCGGCCTGCGCCGGAATGACGACACGGTTGGTGCTTGTGTCCCGGTGCCGGGCTTGCGACGCTATGGCGTGCCCCCGTGCCCCCGTGCCCCCGTGCCCTCCTGTCGCCAGAGTACCACCCACCACCCACCACTCACCACTCACCGCCCATGTCCGACTCCCTCTT
>JANJUH010000063.1 GCA_024710675.1 Lysobacterales bacterium | reverse complement strand
TGCAGCGACAGCAACTGTGCCATCGTGATCCGGCGGGCCATGTCGGCGAGCTTGATCTGCACCGCCTGGGTGGCGGCGATCGGCCGGCCGAAGATGATGCGGGTCTTGGCGTACTCGAGCGCCTCGCGGTAGCAGGCGATGGCGGCGCCGATCGGTCCCCAGGTGATGCCGTAGCGCGCCTGGGTAAGGCACGACAGCGGGCCCTTGAGGCCGCGCACGTTCGGCAGGCGCTGGCTGTCCGGGACGCGCACATTGTCGAAGAAGAGGGCGCTGGTCACCGAGGCGCGCAGGCTCATCTTGCGCTGGATGTCCTGGGTCGTGAAGCCCGGCGTGCCGCGCTCTACGATGAAGCCCTGGATGCCTTCCTCGGTCATCGCCCAGACGATCGCGATGTGGGCGAGGCCGCCGTTGGTGATCCACATCTTCGAGCCGTTGATGACCCAGTCGGCGCCGTCGCGCTTGGCGTGGGTCTTCATGTTGGCGGGATCGGAGCCGCCGTGTGGCTCGGTCAGGCCGAAGCAGCCGATGACTTCGCCGCGCGCCATGCCGGGCAGGTACTGCTGGCGCTGCTCCTCGGAGCCGAAGGCGTAGATCGGGTACATGCACAGGCTGGACTGCACCGAAACGAAGCTGCGGATGCCGGAATCGCCGCGCTCGAGTTCCTGGCAGATCAAACCGTACATCACGCCCGACATGCCGGCGCAGCCGTACTTCTCCGGCAGGCTGGATCCGAGCAGGCCCAGGCTGGCGATCTCCGGCACCAGTTCGGCCGGGAAGCGGTGCTCGTCGAAGCACTCGCCGATGATCGGAATCACCTTTTCGTCGGTGAAGCGCGCCACCGTGTCCTGCACCATCCGTTCCTCGTCCGTGAGCAGCGAGCGGACATCGAAGAGGTCGGAGGGATCGAGCGTGGACGGCTTCTGGGCCATGGCGTGCACCTGGGACGGGAATTGAAGGGCGCGGAGTATAGAAGCCGGCGCCGCAGCCGGCGTGACGATCGTTGACCGCGCTTCAGCCGCCGGTGTGGCGGCGTGCCTTGGCGCGGGCGAGGGCGGCCGCGACGGCAGAGGCGGGGCCGGCCAGCTCGGCGCGACGCTCGTCGAGCTCGGCCACGCGCTCGGCCTCGCGGCGCTCGGCACGCACCTGGTGCGCTTCGTAGCGTGCGCGGAAGGTTGCGGCTTCCACGGCATCGATCGGCCCGCGTCCCAGCGGATCGGACACCATCACGATGCAATCGACCGGGCAGGGCGCGATGCACAACTCGCAGCCGGTGCATTCGGCGGCGATCACCGTGTGCATGCGCTTGGGCGCGCCGACAATGGCGTCGACCGGGCAGGCCGGCAGGCATTTGGTGCAGCCGATGCAGTGCTCCTCGAGCACGAAGGCGACCGTGCGCGGCCCTTCGACGCCGTTCTCCGGGTTGAGCGGCATTTCCGGCAGACCGGTCAGGCTCGCCAGGGCCGCGATCGTTGCCGCGCCGCCCGGCGGGCACTGGTTGATCGCCGCCTCGCCGCGGGCGATCGCATCGGCGTACGGACGGCAACCCTGGTAGCCGCAACGCGTGCATTGCGTCTGCGGCAGCAGGGCGTCGATGGCGGCGGGGTCGAGTGGCAGCGTCATGGGGTGGAGGCTAGCGAATTGACTCGGGTGTTGTTGAAGAGCGGGGCTGGGGACTGGGGGCTGGGGCGATTGCGCGGGTGCTTGCGGCAAGCCATGCCAGGGCAATGGGTGCACCTTCATGCCATTGGCGCCGGACCGCAATCGTGTCCTGAGACCTCACGGCGCTCACCCCAGCCCCGCTCTCGGGGCGCCTGCGACGAGCCATAGCTCTGGCCGAATGCCCGCCGCGCACACGCCCCAGCCCCCAGTCCCGCTCGCGACGTCACACCCCTTGCCGCGTTCTTCACGCCTTTTGCGCGGTTCCGGTCGCGTGCTGAGCTAGCCTCGGCTGGTCCCGATCGGAGGCCCGCCCATGCGCCTGCTGCTGCCTGTGCTGTTGTTCACCCTCACCACGCCGGTCCATGCGGCGGAGGACAAGAGGGAGCCGTTGAACGAAGAGGCCTTGAAGGGCCTGGCCTGGCGCTCGATCGGTCCGGCGCTGATGAGCGGACGCGTGCAGGACATCGCGATCGATCCGGCGGACCCCAATCTCTGGTACGTGGCCGTGGGTTCGGGTGGGGTGTGGAAGACGACCAATGCCGGCACCACCTGGACCAGCCTGTTTGACGGGCAGGGCAGTTACTCGATCGGCACGGTGACGATCGATCCCAACAATCGCCACACGATCTGGGTCGGCACCGGTGAGAACATCGGCGGACGCCACGCCGGCTACGGCGACGGCGTCTACGTCAGCCACGATGCGGGTGCCAGCTGGCAGCACAAGGGGCTGAAGAGCAGCGAGCGCATTGGCAGGATCATCGTCCACCCCGAGGATCCGAATACGCTCTGGGTGGCCGCGCATGGTGGACTCTGGTCTGGTGGCGGCGAGCGTGGGCTATACAAGAGCACGGACGGCGGCGACAGCTGGAAGCAAGTACTGGCGGCCGGACCGCACACCGGCGTTTCCGATGTGGTGATTGATCCGCGCGATCCCGATCGCCTGTATGCCTCCACCTGGCAGCGGCAGCGCAGCGTCGCGGCCTATGTCGGCGGCGGTCCCGAGTCGGCGATCCATCGCTCGCTCGATGGCGGCGAGACCTGGGAAAAGCTCGCCAAGGGCCTGCCCGAGGGTCCGATGGGCAAGATCGCGCTGGCGATCTCGCCGCAGCAGCCGGATGTGCTCTATGCGGCCATCGAGCTCGAGCGCCGCACCGGTGGCGTATGGCGCTCGGCCGACCGTGGGGCGAGCTGGGCCAAGATGTCGGACACGATCTCCGGTGGCACCGGCCCGCACTACTACGTCGAGCTCTTTCCCAGCCCGCACGCCTTCGACCGCATTTATCTCGCTGACGTGATCCTGCAGGTCAGCAACGATGGCGGACGGAGCTTCGCGCCGATCAACACGCGGCACAAGCACGTCGACGACCATGCGCTGGCCTTCCGCAGCGACGACCCCGACTACCTGCTGGTGGGCTCGGATGGTGGCCTCTACGAATCGCTCGATCTGGCCCAGAGCTGGCGCTACATCAAGAATCTGTCGGTGACCCAGTTCTACAAGGTGGCGGTCGACGACGACACGCCCTTCTACAACGTCTACGGCGGTACCCAGGACAACCTGACCCAGGGCGGCCCGAGCCGCACCGACAGCGAGAACGGCATCCGCAACGACGACTGGTTCGTGACCCTGGGTGGCGATGGCCACCAGCCCGCCACCGAACCCGGCAATCCGGACATCGTGTATTCGCAGTGGCAGCAGGGCAATCTCGCGCGCTTCGACCGGACGACCGGCGAGATCGTCTACATCAAGCCACAGCCCGAACCGGGCGATGCGCCGGAGCGTTTCAACTGGGATGCGCCGATCCTGGTCAGTCCGCATGATCCCAAGCGCATCTACCACGCCTCGCAGCGGGTCTGGCGCTCGGATGATCGCGGGGATTCCTGGCGGGCCATCTCCGGTGACCTGAGCCGCGGCCAGGACCGCCTGCGGATGCCGATGATGGGTCGCCAGCAGAGCTGGGATTCGTCCTGGGATCTCTTTGCCATGAGCGATTTCGCGACGATCACCTCGCTCGCGGAATCGCCGAAGCAGGATGGGCTGCTCTATGCAGGCACCGATGACGGCCTGATCCAGGTCTCCGAGGACGGCGGCGCGAACTGGCGGCGGATCGAGGTCGGCAAGCTGCCGGGCGTGCCCGCGCGCGCCTTCGTCAATGACATCAAGGCCGATCTCTTTGACGTCGATACCGTCTACGTCGCGCTCGACAACCACAAGGAGGGCGATTTCCGTCCCTTCCTGCTGGTCTCGAACGATCGCGGTCGTAGTTGGCGCAGCATGGTCGGCGATTTGCCGGCGCGGCACCTGGTGTGGCGCATCGTGCAGGATCACGTCGAGCCGCGGCTCTTCTTCGCCGCCACCGAGTTCGGCGTGTTCGTCAGCATCGACGCCGGCAAACGCTGGGTGAAGCTGGCTGGCGAAGCACCGACGATCGCCGTGCGTGACCTGGCCATCCAGCGCCGCGAGGATGACCTGGTCGCGGCCACCTTCGGGCGCGGCTTCCTGGTGCTCGATGACTACTCGCCACTGCGTGCCATGGCGCGCGAGACGCTTACGGCCGAAGCGGCGCTGTACGCGCCGCGCAAGGCGCTCTGGTACATCCCGCGGCGTACCCTCGGCGGTGCGGGCAAGGCTTACCAGGGTGACGACTACTTCGTGGCCCCGAATCCGCCCTTCGGAGCGGTGTTCACCTATCACCTGCGCGAGGGCCTCGAGAGCCGCGGCGAGCGTCGCAAGAAGGCCGAAAAGCCGCTCGTGGCAGCCGGCAAGGACACGCCGGTGCCGGGCTTCGATGCGCTCGAGGCCGAGCGCCGGGAGTGGGCGCCGGAGGTGATGGTGGTGGTTCGCGATGGTGCAGGACAGCTCATCCGTCGCGTTCCGGGCCCGGTGAAGGCCGGCGTGCACCGCGTGGCATGGGACCTGCGTTACCCGGCGCTCGATGCCATTGGCACGCCGCCCAGCTACTTTGCGCCCGAACCCCTCGGGCCGCTGGCGGCGCCTGGCCGTTATGAAGCCACGCTGGAAGCCCGCGTCGACGGCCAGTGGCGACGCCTCGCCGGCCCGGTGGCGGTGTACGTCGAGCGGATGCGGACGGGGGCGCTGCCCGGCGCGCCGGTCGAGGAGATCGTTGCCTTTGGCCAGCGCATTGCGGCGATGAACCGTGGCCTGTCGGCTGCCGCGCTGCTGCTTCCGGCGGTCGATCAGCGCCTCGCCGACCTGGCCAAGGCGCTGGCGCGCTCGCAGGGCGGAGCGCAGCTCGATTCGCGCTACGAGGCCGTTCGTCAGCAGTGGGCGGACCTGTCGACCGCGATCCGCGGCAATCCGAGCAAGGGGATCGTCAACGAGCCCGCGCCGCCGACCCTGTACGACCGTTACTTCCACGCCTACTTCGGCGTCGTCTACTCGACGTACGGGCCCACGCCGGCGCACCGACACAGCCTGGAGATCGCCGAGTCCGAGTGGAAGCAGTTGGGCGCCCAGTTGCGCACCTTCCAGTTGCAGACCTTGCCGGCGCTGGAAGCCGAGGTGATTGCGGCGGGTGCGCCATGGGCGCCGGGACAGGCGCTGCCGCCGCCGGTGGAGTGAGCGAGAAGCGGCGCCCGGGACGGGCGCCCTCCTGATGGCGAGCAATGGAGGGCGCCGTTCCCGCGGCGCCGCTCTTCGCTATCCTCCGCCGATCGTCATTCGCAGCGGAGCCACACCATGGGCGTGCCCACCCTCGACATCCGTCGCTACGACACCGATCGCGACGCCTTCGTTGCCGAGATCGGCGCCGCCTACCGTGAGTACGGTTTCTGCGGCATCAGTGGCCATGGCATTCCGGCCAGCCTGATCGACGGGGCCTACGAGGCCTTTGCTCGCTTCTTCGCGCTGCCGGCGGAAACCAAGATGCGCTACCACGTGAAGGGTGGCGGCGGTGCCCGGGGCTACACGCCCTTCATGGTCGAGACCGCCAAGGACTCGCAGTACCCGGACCTCAAGGAGTTCTGGCACTTCGGTCGCGAGATCCCGCGCGACAGCGAGTGGGCGAAGGTGATGCCGGAGAACCTGTGGCCGGAGGAGGTGCCCGAGTTCCGCGAATACGGTTACGGCCTGTACCAGGCGCTCGACCAACTCGGCGCGCGGGTGTTGCGCGCGCTGGCGCTGCACATCGAGCTGCCCGAGCACTGGTTCGACGACAAGATCGACCACGGCAACTCGATCCTGCGCCCGATCCACTATCCGCCGATCACCGCGCCCGAAGTGCCGAACGTGCGCGCCGGTGCGCACGAGGACATCAACTTCATCACGCTGCTGGTCGGCGCCAGTGCGGCGGGGCTGGAGGTGCTGACGCGCCAGGGCGAGTGGCTGCCGATCACGACCAGTGGCGACACCATCGTCGTGAACATCGGCGACATGCTGCAGCGCCTGACCAACCACGTGTATCCGTCGACCACGCACCGCGTGGTCAACCCGCCGGGGCCGCAGGCGCGTGAGCCGCGCTACTCGGTGCCTTTCTTCCTGCACCCGAATCCCGAGTTCCTGATCGATGTGCTGCCGAACTGCGTCAGCGCCGACAATCCTTCGCGCTATCCGACGCCGATCACCGCGCACGACTACCTGATGGAACGCCTGCGCGAAATCCGGCTGGTCTGACGTGATGGCCCGGCGCGCGCTGGCGGCACTGGGAATGGTCCTCGGCCTGCCGGCCGCGGCCGAGCCCTTGGACTGGCTGACCGGCTCGTGGTGCTATGACGCCGGTGGCACGCGTTTCGAGGAACACTGGACGGGCGAGGCCGGCGGGGTGCTCGTCGGCATGTCGCGAACCTTGGCCGGGGATCGCACCGCCGGTTTCGAATTCATGCGCATCGAGGCGCGCGAAGGCAGAGCGGTCTTCCTCGCCCAGCCCGGCGGCAAGGCCGAGACGGCGTTTCCGCGCATCGAAGGTGAGGCCCAGCGCATCGTCTTCGCCAACACCGCGCACGATTTTCCGCAGCGCATCGAGTACTGGCGCGACGCCAGCGGCCTGCACGCGCTGATCTCCGGCCCCACCGCGTCCGGCGAGAAGGATTTCCGTTTCGACTACGCGCCAGGCGCCTGCAGCGGTGAGGGCAGGGCGGCCGCGCCCCGGCCGGCTGCCGGCTCGAGGACGATGGCCGAGGTGCTGGAGGCCAGCACAGCGGCCGATTGGCGCCGGCCCGATCCCGGGCGCACGCTGTACCTCGAACTCGACACCGGGCGCGTGGTCATCGAACTCGCTCCTGCCTTCGCGCCGCGCCACGTCGACAACATCCTGAAGCTCGCGCGCGGCGGCTACTACGATGGCCTGCCGATCCTGCGCGTGCAGGACAATTTCGTCGTGCAGTGGGGCGATCCGGATGCCGGCGACGAGGACAAGCGGCGTCCGGTTGGCGACGCGGAGCGCGCCTTGCCGGCGGAGTTCACGCGCCCGGACACGGCCGATCTGCGCTTCACCCGGCTGCCGGATCGCGATGGCTTTGCGCTGGACGTGGGCTTCGTCGATGGCTTTCCGGCGGCCCGCGGTGGCGGACGGGCCTGGCTCGCGCACTGTTATGGCACGCTCGGCGTTGGGCGCGACAACGACCCCAACTCGGGAGGCGGCACCGAGCTCTACGTCGTCATCGGCCACGCGCCGCGCCAGCTCGACCGCAACATCACCGTCGCCGGCCGTGTGCTTCAGGGCATGGACTTGCTGGCCAGCCTGCCGCGCGGTCGCGAAGCGATGGGCTTCCACGCCGATCGCGAGGCTCACGTACCAATCCGTCGCGTACGCGTCGCCGCCGATGTCCCGGCCGCCGAGCGCAGCGCGATCGAAGTCTTGCGCACCGACACGCCCACCTTCGAAGCGCTGGTCGAGTCCCGCCGCAACCGCCGTGACGAGTGGTACAAGTTTCCGGCCGGGCACATCGATTTGTGCAATGTGCCGCTGCCGGTGCGCACACTGAAGTAGGCGTAGCCGGGTGCCCGTGAGCCAGGACGCGCCCCGGATCAGCTACCGCCCTGCCTGGGGCTTCGCCTTCGCCGTCGGCGCCGCGCTGGTCCTGGCCCTTCCCGAGTTGCCGCCGGTCGGGTGGCTGCTTGCCGTGCTGGTTCTCATGCTCGCCGTATGTTGGCGCGAGTCCCGCCTGGCGCCGCTTGCGGCCTTGCTGGCGGGACTCACGCTGGCGGTCCACGCGGGGCAGGCCCGCCTGGGCGATCGCCTCGCGCCGGTACTCGAGGGCCGGGATATCGAACTGCGCGGACGCATCGACAGCCTGCCGGTGGCTGGCGAGCGCTCGCTGCGCTTCGATCTCGCGGTGCTCGACGCGCCTGAGGGCGTGCCCGGCCGGCTGCGCCTGTCCTGGTACGAGGCGGCCGGGGCACTGGATCCGGGTGCTTGCCTGGACCTCACCGTACGCCTCAAGCGCCCGCGCGGTCTGGTCAATCCGGGCGGCTTCGACTTCGAGCGCCACGCCACCTTGCTCGGCATCGGCGCCACCGGCTATGTCGTCGGAGAGGGGGTGCATGTCGATGATTGTGCGAGGCCCGGCATTGACGGCCTGCGCGCCGCGATCTCGGAGCACATCGACGCCGAGCTTTCACCCGGCCGCTCGCGGGCGCTCGTCAAGGCGCTGGCGATCGGCGACACCCGCGAGATCGACGAGGCAGGCTGGGATCTCTACCGCGCCACCGGCACCACGCACCTGATCGCGATCTCCGGCCTGCACGTGGGCCTCGCCGCAGCGGTCGGCGGCGGCCTCGCCTGGCTGTTGTGGTGGCTGATTCCTGGGCTCGGCCTGCGCTGGCCGCGTCCGCAGGGAATGGCGCTTGCGGCGCTGGCCAGTGCCGGGGTGTACGCGCTGCTGGCCGGCTTCTCGCTGCCGACCCAACGCACCTTCCTGACCATTGCGGTGATGCTCGCCGGCGTGCTGACGCGGCGCGAACTGGGCTGGTGGACGCGTTTTTCGCTGGCGCTGGTCGCAGTGCTGCTGATCGACCCGCTGGCGCCGCTCGGGGCCGGTTTCTGGCTGTCCTTCGGCGCCGTGGCGTGGCTGATCCTGGCCTACTCGGGCCGCTGGGCGCCGCAATCGTGGTGGCGGCTTTGGCTGTATCCGCAACTGGGCCTGGCCGTGGCTTTGCTGCCGCTC
>JANJUH010000059.1 GCA_024710675.1 Lysobacterales bacterium | reverse complement strand
CAGGCGGTGGCGCTGGCGATCCGCTTCGGCCTCGCGGTCGGGGCACGAATCGCTCCGCTCAGCGTGTTCGCGCGCAAGAACTACTTTTACCCGGACCTGCCCAAGGGCTACCAGATCAGCCAGTACGAGGAACCGGTGCTGGCAGGCGGCACGGTGCGGGCGCGGCTGGATGACGGCCGCACGATCGATGTCGCGCTGACCCGCGCGCATCTCGAGGAGGACGCCGGCAAGAGCGTGCACGACGCCTTCCACGCCGAGACAGGCGTCGACCTCAACCGCGCCGGCACGCCGCTGCTCGAGATCGTCACCGAGCCGGTGCTGTCCTCGGCGGCCGAGGCCGTGGCCTTCCTGAAGACGCTGCACACGCTGGTGCGCTGGCTGGGTGTCTCCGACGGCAACCTGCAGGAAGGCTCCTTCCGCTGCGATGCCAATGTCTCGGTGCGGCGCGCCGGCGAGCCGCTCGGCACGCGCGCCGAGATCAAGAACGTCAACTCCTTCCGCTTCGTCGAGAAGGCGATCGACTACGAGATCGACCGCCAGGTCCGCCTGATCGAGGCCGGCGGCAAGGTGGTGCAGGAGACGCGCCTGTTCGATGCCCACAAGGGCGAGACACGCAGCATGCGCGGCAAGGAATCGGCGCACGACTACCGCTATTTCCCCGATCCCGACCTGCCGCCGCTGCTCATCGACGGCGACTGGATCGATTCCGAGCGCTCTGCGCTGCCCGAGCTGCCCGAGGCACGCCGGCAGCGTTACGTCGAGTCCCTGGGGCTGCCCGAGTACGACGCCGGCCTGCTGACCGCCGACCGCACCGTCAGCGAGTACTTCGAAGCGCTGCTCGCGCGCCTGCCGGGCCAGGCCAAGCTGTGCGCGAACTGGGTGCTCGGGGAATGGCTGGGCGCGCTGAACGCGGCCGGGCTGGCACCCGAGGCCAGTCCGCTCACCGCCGAACGCCTCGCCGGCCTGCTCGCCCGCATCGTCGACGGCAGCCTGTCCGGCAAGATGGGCAAGCAGGTCTTCGAGGCGCTGTGGCAGGGCACGGAGAGCGCCGACGAGGTGATCGCGCGGCTGGGCTTGAAGCAGGTGTCCGACACCGGCGCGCTGGCAGCGATCGTCGACGACATCATCGCCGCCAACCCGAAGCAGGTCGAGCAATACCGCGCCGGCAACGAGAAACTGCTGCAGTTCTTCGTTGGCCAGGCCATGAAGGCCACGAAGGGCCAGGCCAATCCGGCACAGCTCAACGCCTTGCTGCTGGAACGGCTACGCGGCGCATGAGGCGGGCGAGCATCGGCGTACTGGGGATCGCCGCTGCCCTGACGGGTACGGCTGCCTGCGCGCACTCGACCCTGGCCGATGGCTCGGCAACGCATCACGGCTGGGCCACACCGACGGCTCTGGTGGTCTACGGCCTCGTCGCCGTGATCGCCGCGGCTGCAGTCCTGCACCTGCTGCGACGGCGCCGGCGCGAGCAGAGGGCGCACATCCAGGCCCTGCACGAACGCGAGATGCGCCTGCAACTGAGCCTGTGGGGCAGCGGCGATGGTTTCTGGGACTGGGACATCGCCAGCAACCGGATCCATCGCCACGGCCTCGACCGCGTGCTCGGCCTGCCACAGAGCGCTGCCAGCCTGGCGATGCCGGACTGGCGCCAACAGGAGATCCACCCGGAAGACCTGCCGCTGGTGAACCAGCGCATCCAGCGCCACCTGCAGGGCGAAACCGACTTCTACGAATCCGAACATCGCTTGCGCAATGCCGAGGGCACCTGGACCTGGGTACTCGCGCGCGGCCAGGTGGTCGAACGCGACGCCGACGGCCGCCCGTTGCGCTGCGCCGGCACCGTGCGCAACATCGAGGCGCAGCGCCGCCAGCAGCACGAGGCGCGCATAGCGGCCGAGGTGATCCGCAACATGAGCGAGGCCGTCGCGGTGCTCGACGAGCGCCTGCGCTTCCGCCAGGTCAACCCGGCCTTCGAACGCGCCTGCGGCTGGCGCTCCGGCGAGCTGATCGGCACCGAGTGGGCGCGCATGAACAGCCCGCTGCACGACGCCGCCTTCTACCGCGCCCGGCATGACGCCATCACGCGCGGCGGCCGCTGGCACGGCGAGTGCTGGCAGCGGGGTCGCGACGGCAGCGATCGCCTGTACACCACCGACGCCGTCCAGGTGCGTGAGCGCGATGGCGAAGCGCCCTACTTCGTGGTCGTGCAGAACGACATCACCGAGCGCAAGCGCGCCGAACTGGAGCTGCGTCAGCTCGCCAACTACGACACCCTCACAGGCCTCGCCAACCGCGCGCTGCTGATGCAGCAACTCGGCCTCGCGCTGCCCAAGGCTCGTGCCGACGGGCAGCGCCTGGCGATGCTTTTCGTAGACCTCGACCGCTTCAAGCAGATCAACGACAGCCTCGGCCACGCCACCGGCGACGAGCTCCTGAAAGCCGTCGGCGAGCGCATGCGGGCGCGCCTGCCGGCCCAGGCTTTCCTGGCTCGCCAGGGCGGCGACGAGTTCACCGTGCTGGTCGACAACCTGCCCGACTCCAGCGCCGCCGAACATCTCGCCCGGGCACTGCTCGAAGCCTTCGCGACGCCGATCGAGGTACGCGGGCACGAGGTCCGGGTCACCCCCAGCATCGGCATCGCGCTCTACCCCGAGCACGCGGACCGCCCCGAAGACCTGATGCGCAGCGCCGATGCGGCGATGTACGCGGCCAAGGCGGCCGGGCGCAACACCTGGCGCGTGTTTCATGCCGACATGGCCAGCGGCAGCCGCCTCCGCGTTGCGCTCGAGCAGAGCGTGGTGCGTACCGAGATCTCCGACGAGTTCAGCCTCGACTTCCAGCCGATCTATCACATCGTCGACCGTCGCCCGGTCGCCGTGGAAGCCCTGCTGCGCTGGCGCCATCCCGAGTTCGGCCTGGTCTCCCCGGAATCCTTCGTGCCCCTGCTGGAGGAAAGCGGGTTGATCGTCGAGATCGGCCGCAAGGTACTGCGCATGGCGCTGGGCCAGCTGGCCGAATGGCGCCGCGGCGGACTGGAGGGCCTGCGGATCGCCGTCAACCTGTCGGCGCTGCAACTGCTCAGGCCGGAACTTCCGGGCGAGATCCGCCAGGCGCTCGCCGATGCCGGCCTGCCCGGTGAGGCGCTCGAAGTCGAGCTCACCGAGACCTTGCTGATGAGCAATCCCGAGCAAGCCATCCGCACGCTGGCTGAGCTCAAGACCATCGGCGTCACCATCGCCGTCGACGACTTCGGCACCGGCTATTCCTCGCTGGCGTACCTGAAGCGGCTGCCGATCGACAAGCTCAAGATCGACCGCGAGTTCATCGGCGATCTGTTGCACGACCCCGATGACGCCACCATCGTCGAGATGATCATCGCGATGGCACGCGCGCTCGGCATCCGCGCCACCGCCGAAGGCGTGGAACTCGATGGCCAGCTGCGCTTCCTCAAGCGCCACGGCTGCGAGGAAGTCCAGGGCTACCTGCTGTGCCGGCCACTGCCGGCGGAGGCCTGCCTCGAGGCGCTGCTGCATGCCCACGAGTGAGCACGAGCACACGAGGGGCAGTAGGAGCGCCCTCTGGGCGCGATCGGTCTGGCGGTGAGACTCATCGCGGCCAAGGGCGCCCCCACGAGCAGCACGAAGCCCCCTCGCTCCTGATGTAGGAGCGCCCTCCGGGCGCGAAAACGCCCGCGCGGGACGCTCACCCGCGCCGTCTTCACATCCTGCGCGCGATCTTCCCGGGTTCACGTTCGCCCCGCGGAGACCATCATGTCGCGCATCCCGCTCTACCTCGCCGCGCTGGCGGCCATCGCGGCACTGCCAGCCGCAGCCGAAAAGCAAGCCTTCAGCGTCGAACGCAGCTGGCAGATCCAGCGTATCGGCGCACCAGCGATCTCCCCTGACGGCCAGCGCATCGTCGCTCCGGTCACGCGTTTCGAGATGGCCGAGGACAAGGGCTACACCGACCTCTGGAGCTGGAATGCCGATGGCAGCGACCAGCGTCGCTTCACCACGCATCCGGGCAACGAGGGCGCGCCAGCTTTCTCGCCCGACGGCCGCTGGCTGTTGTTCACCGCACAGCGCGAGGACGACAAGGCACCGCAGCTCTACCTGATGGCGCTCGACGGCGGCGAGGCGAAGCGCCTGACCACGCTGGCCACGGGTGTGCAGAGCCCGAAGTGGTTCCCGGACAGCCGCAGGATCGCCTTCGTCTCGCGCGTGTTTGCCGATGTGCCGCTGGCCGAGCAGGGCAAGCGCATCGAGGAACGCGCGAACTCGAAAATGACCGCGCGCGTCTGGGACGGCGCACCGGTCAGCGCCTGGGACCAGTACGTCGACGAGCGCCAGTTCCATGTCTGGTCGGTGTCCATCGAAGGCGGCGAACCTGTGGCGCTGACGCTGCCGACAGGGCTCGAGTTGCCGCGCAGCGCGGTGCAGGGCACCGATTCGCTGTACGCCATCGCCCCCGACGGCGCCGAGATCGCCTTCGTCGCCGACTCCGATCCCAAGCCCAACCTCACCAACCTCGACGTCCACACGCTGACGTTGGCCACCGGCGCCGTCGCCAACCTGACCCAGGCCAATCCCGCGCCCGATGGCAACCCGCTGTACAGCCCGGACGGCCGCCAGCTTGCCTTCCTGCAGCAGCGCATCAAGGGCTTTTACGCCGACCGCTTCCGGCTGATGCTGCGCGATCGCCGCAGCGGGGAGACGCTCGAGCCCTATCCCGACTTCGACCGCAGCATCGGCGGCCTGGTCTGGAGCGCCGATGGCAAGCGCCTTTACGGGGCCATCGACGACGCCGGCACGGTGCGCGTGCACGAGTTCGTCCCCGGCAAGGCGCCGCGCCCGGTCACCGGCCAGGGCTCGGTCGATTCGCTCGCGATCGCCCGCGACGGCACGCTGGTCGGCATCCGCCAGACTTTCGTCGAGCCACCGACGCTGGTTCGGATCGACACCCGCAAGGGCGACACCACGAAGCTCTCGACGATCAACGACGAGTTGCTCGCCGCCACCGAGTTCGGCACCTACGAATCGGTGACCTACGCCGGCGCGAACGGTGCGCCGATCCAGATGTGGGTGAACTACCCGCCCGGCTTCGACCGCTCGAAGAAGTACCCCTTCTTCATGCTGATCCACGGGGGGCCGCACAACGCGATCACCGACGGCATGGCCTTCCGCTGGAATGCGCAGGTCTTCGGGAGCTGGGGCTACGTGACCGCATGGCCGAATTTCCACGGCAGCTCGGGCTTCGGCCAGGACTTCACCGACTCGATCAACCCGAACTGGGCGGACAAGCCCTATGAGGACGTGATCAAGGCCGCCGAGTGGTTCGCCGCGCAGCCGTGGATCGACAAGGAGCGCATGGTCGCCGGTGGCGGCAGCTACGGCGGCTACCTGACCACCGTGATCCTCGGTCGCGAACACCCCTTCCGCGCACTGGTCGCGCACGCCAAGGTCTACAACCTCTACACCCAGTACGCCGCCGATTTCTCCACCGAGATGCCGCGCAACGGAGCCCACTGGGAGCCGGCGACGCGCGAGATGCTGCAGAAGATCTCGCCGCACTACCACGCCGCGAACTTCAAGACGCCGACGCTGGTGGTGCATGGCCAGAATGATCTGCGCGTCCCGGTCAACCACGGCCTCGAGCTCTACCAGACCTTGCTGATGAAGGGCGTGCCGACACGCTACGTCTACTACCCGAACGAGAACCACTGGGTGCTCAAGCCGCAGAACTCGGTGTTCTGGTACCAGCAGGTGCAGCGCTGGTTCGAGGAGCACAACCCGCCCCGCTGAGCTGCGGGGCGCCACTGCCCGTAGGAGCGCCCTCGGGCGCGAAGAACTCTTGCCGCAAGCTCCTTCGCGCGCAGAGCGCGCTCCTACTGGCTTTCCGGCCATCCACCGGCGGGTCCGGCCAAGACGGGCCCGCCGACGCCATCGCGCCGCCCTCGCCTTCGTGTCGCCTCCGGCCCGTCCCTGGCCACCGGCGCGCGTCGTGCGGGCTCGGCGTATCGTCGGCGAGGACACCACCTACGGGTCCATCCGATGATCGAACGCCGCCAGTTCCTGCAAGCTGCCGTGGCCATGACCGTGCTGCAGGTCGGTAGCGCCGTCGCGGCGCCACCGGCTTCCCGCCGGGACATCATTCCCGGGCTGCGCGCGCTCGAGACCGGCCACGCCCGCCTCGGCGTCTGCCTGCTCGACACTGCCAGCGGCGCATCCACGGGCCATCGCGTCGACGAACACTTCGCGCTCTGTTCGACCTTCAAGCTCGCGCTGGTGGCCGCCTGCCTGCGCGAGGCCGACGCCGGGCGGCTCGACCTGGCCGAGGAGATCCCCTACGCCGAGGCCGACCTGCTGCCGTGGGCACCGGTCACGCGCGAGCACCTCGGCACCGGCCGGCTCAGCATCGCCCGGCTCGCCGAAGCGGCGCAGACGATCAGCGACGGCACCGCCGCCAACCTGCTGGTGCGGCGTCTCGGCGGCCCGGCCGCCGTCACCGCGAAGTTCCGCGACATGGGCGATCCGGTGACCCGCCTCGACCGCTACGAGCCGATGCTGGCGATGGTGCTGTCGGCCGACCTGCGCGACACGACGACCCCGGCGGCGATGGCGCAGCTGCTGCGCCGGCTGAGCACCGGCGAGGTGCTCTCGGCCGCATCGCGCGAACGCCTGCTCGGCTGGATGTACGCCACCCGCACCGGCGCGCGACGCCTGCGCGCCGGCCTGCCCGCGGACTGGCGTGTCGGCAACAAGACCGGCACCGGGCGTGACGTCGGCACGACCAACAAGTGCAACGACATCGCGATCGTCCACCCGCCGGGCAAGGCCCCGATCATCGTCTGCGCCTACTACGACAGCGGCGAGTACACCGACCAGGTCGAACCGCGGCACGAGGCGGTGTTGGCCGACGTTGGGCGGATCGCGGCGGAGTGGGCGCTGAGTTGAGGCCGCGAGGGCGGAAGTCTCTACGCGCGCGGCCTATTCGAAGCCGTCGACCAGCAGAGATTCCACCGAGACGACGAAGGGTGCCGGCAAGGATGCCGGCGCCCACCAACGCACGGTATCGGTGCCACCGAGGTAACG
>JANJUH010000489.1 GCA_024710675.1 Lysobacterales bacterium | reverse complement strand
GCGCGGGGCGTAGTGTTTGCGGGCGCAGGTCATGGCGGGAGGATGGCGCGCTTGGCCCGGGCGAAGCGTCCGTCGGATCCTGATTCTGGTGTAGGGATTCCCCTACGTACGATGGGTGTCCGTAGTTCTCTTGATGGGTGTCCGTAGTTCTCTCCGTGATGGGTGTCCGTAGTTCTCTCCGTAGTTCTTCCGTCCGTAGTTCTCTCTCTCTGGCCCAGGCTCACCGTCCGCCAGCCGCTTGCTCGCCGAGCTCGAGCCCTGTCGCGCGGCGCCGATCCACGGTCAGTGACAAGAGCTCCGGTCGCGAGTAATGGCCAAAGGGATCGAAGCTCAGGCGTTCCTCGCGGACGCGGGCGTGGTCCAGTTTGGCGACGATCAGCTGCTCGGTACCCACCACCGGGTCGTAGAGGAAATGGCCGTCCGGGCCGGCGATGCAGGAGCCGCCGTCAGCCATGATCTCCGGCAGCTGCTGGCGCAGGATCGCGTGTTCCGGGAGGTTCTCGGGTACCTGGTCGCGGTGCAGCACGGAGCTCACCGAGAGGGCGTAGTTTCGGCCTTCGCGGGCGATGAAAGGGGTGATGGTCTCGGTGTTGCGGCGGCTCCCGGGCCAGGAGGCGATGTGCAGGCTCTCACCTTGGGCGTAGAGCGCCGCGCGCGCCAGCGGCATCCAGTTCTCCCAGCAGTTGAGGCTGCCGAGGTTGAAGGCGCCGATCCGGTGGCAGCGCAGGCCATGGGCATCTCCCGGCGACCAGACCAGGCGCTCCTCGTACGTGGGCATCAGCTTGCGGTGCACGCTGCGGATGGTGCCCTCGGCGTCGATCGTGACCATCGAGGCGAACAGGCTGACACCGCGTTCGCGAGAGCGCTCGATCACGCCGGCAATGACCCAGATCCGGTGTCGGGCAGCAGCCGCACACAGCGGTGCGAGGTGGCCCTCGGCAAGGCACACGGCCTGGGCACTGTAGTGGGCATACAGCCGCTTTTGCAGAGGGGATTCGAAGCGCGCGCCGTCAGTATGTTCGACCCAGAAGGGATAGCCAGGCAGCAGGCCCTCGCTGAAGGCCACGAGCGCAGAGCCCTCGCGGGCTGCGCGGCCTACCCAGTCGACCATCTTGTGCAGCGTCGGCTCGCGCAGCAGCCAGACCGGTGAGATCTGGGCGATGGCGATGGTGAGTCGGTCTGCACTCGTGGTGTCCATGCCTGGGCTCCGCTCTGCGAGGCCGTCAGTATGGACAGCGTCGGCGCCGATCGCATCGCGGCACCCGGGCGACGGCAGGAGCGGGTGGCGGCAGGATTTGAGTTTGGCTTGAGCCCCGGTCGGCAGTCTGACGGTACGCCAAACCGGGTCACTGTCATGCCATCGCCTCCTTTCCATCCCTCCCATGCCTGGAAGACCTGGCTGGTCCTGGTGCTGCTTTGCGCGGGGCTGAGTGCCCTCCTGCCCGGCCTGCGTGATCCGTCATGGTGGGCCGCGATGCTGGGGAGTACGGGTCTGTTGCCCTGGCTGGTGCTGCTGGTGCTGCAGTGCGCCTTCGCGCTGCTGATGGTGCCGAGCCTGCCGCTGGTGTTGGCGAGTGCGTTGCTGTTTCCGGACCAGCCGCTCCAGGTCCTCGCGTTGGCCTTGTGCGGTGTGCTGGTCTCGGCGCTGCTGATCCGCGCCAACGCGGCCATGGTGGGCTTGCACCGGGTGCAGGGTGGGCGCCGGCTGCGGCAGGCGCGGGCGTGGATCCGTCGGCGCGGCAGCGCGGCGCTGTGCCTGTGGTGCATGGCCCCGTTCCTGCCCTCGGACCTCGGCTGCTACGTCGCCGCCGCTGCGCGGATGCCGTTGTCGCGCTACCTGCCGGCGGTGCTGCTCGGCGAGAGCGTGCTCTGCGGCGCGGTGGTCTGGGGGGTGGCGGGATGGATAGGCTGAGCCCGACATCGTCGGGGACGCAAGGGACTTGCCAGCGCGCCCCGCTGCGGGCACGGTGTCGGGGGGGTTTCGGAGGGCATTCAAGTGCAAGGCAATCGCCGCGGGCTGTGGGTCCTTACGCTGACAGGGTGGCTGGTCCCGGGAGCGGCCATCGCGCTGTCCGCGCCCGAGCGCCACGTGCCATCGCCCGACTGGCGCGACCAGGTCGTCTACTTCCTGATGACCGACCGTTTCGACGACGGCGATCCGGCAAACAACGACCAGGGCCAGGGCGAGTACAACCCCTCGAGCCCGGTCCACTACCACGGCGGTGACCTCGCCGGCGTCGCGCGCCGGCTCGACTACATCGCCGGGCTTGGCGCGACCGCGGTGTGGATCACGCCGCCGGTGCTGAACCAGTGGTGGTCGCCCGACCGCGCCCACACCGGTTACCACGGCTACTGGGCGCGCGATTTCCGCTCGCTCGATCCGCATGTCGGCACGCTGGCCGATTACCAGCGGCTGGCGAAGGCACTGCATGGGCGCGGGATGTACCTGGTGCAGGACATCGTGCTGAACCACACCGGCAACTTCTTCGAATACGGCGAGCTGCCGCCAGCGGACGACCCGGTGCAGGGCTGGCGGCTGGTGGATGCGGAGCAGCAGCCCACGCGCTGGCCTTTCACCGCCAACGACCCGCGGCGCCGGCGCGAGCGCGAGCTCGGCGCCTACCCCTGGACACCGGCCGTGCGCGATTACTCCGATCCCGAGCAGCTCTACCGCTGGCAGATGGCCGGGCTCGACGATCTCGCCACCGGCAACCCGGTGGTGCGGCGCGCGCTGCGCGAGGCTTACGGGTACTGGATCGAGCAGGTCGGCGTCGATGCCTTCCGCCTCGACACCATCTTCTACCTGCCGCCCGAGGACGTCGCCGACTTCCTGCATGCGCGCGATCGCAAGGCGCCCGGCGTGCTCGAACGCGCGCGCCGCACCGGGCGCGAGGACTTCCTCGTTTTCGGCGAGGGCTTCGATATCGACGGGCCTTTCGAGGAGCGCGCGGCGCGGCGCATCGAGACCTACATGACCGGTCCCGATGGTCAGCCCAGCGGCGCGTCGATGATCCACTTCACGCTCTACGGCAGCCTGCTCGACGTGATGGCGCGCGGCCGGCCGACCGCCGAGCTGGCCGATCGCATCGAACAGATGCTGCGCGTGCACCGTGACCCGTGGCGGATGCCCACCTTCGTCGACAACCACGACGTCGACCGCTTCCTCGCCACCGGCGACGAGGCGGCGCTGAAGCAGGCGCTGCTGGCGCTGATGACCCTGCCCGGCATCCCGGTGATCTACTACGGCACCGAGCAGGGCATGCGCGAGGTGCGGCCGGCCATGTTCGCCGCCGGTCACGGCTCGGGCGGACGCGACCGCTTCGATGCCGACGCGCCGCTGTACCGCTTCATCGCCGGCGCGACCGCGCTGCGCCGCGCCCACCCGGCGCTGCGCCGCGCGCGGCCGGAAGTGGTCCACGCCGAGGCCAACGGGGCCGGCCCTGTCGCCTGGCGCATGCACGGCGAGGGCGAGGACCTGCTGGTGGTCATGAACACCGCTGCCCACCCGGCGCTGGTCGATCATCTGGATCTCGGGCTGGCGCCCGGGACTACCCTCGCAGCGCTCTACTCGAT
>JANJUH010000468.1 GCA_024710675.1 Lysobacterales bacterium | reverse complement strand
CGGGCGGCGTTGCGGTCATCGTCGAATGCATGACCGACAACCGCCAGCGCACGGTCGCCGACGTCCGCCACGCTTTCTCCAAGTTCGGCGGCAACCTCGGCACCGATGGTTCGGTCGCCTACCTGTTCAAGAAGCTGGGCGTGCTCTCCTTTGCGCCCGGGGCGAACGAGGAGCGCATCACCGAGCTCGCGATCGAGGCCGGCGCCGACGATATCGTCGTCCATCCCGACGATGGGTCCATCGAAGTGCTGACCAGCCCCGAGTCCTTCGAGGCTGTCCGCACCGCCATGGAACAGGCCGGGCTGAAGCCGGACGAAGCCGAGGTCACGATGCGCGCGGACCTCGAAGTGGCGGTCAGCGGCGAGGCCGCAGAGAGCGTAGGCAAGCTGATCGACTGGCTGGAGGAACTGGACGACGTGCAGAACGTCTATTCGAATGCCGAGTTGCCGGCTGGGGCGTATCCGTGAGGCCGACAATGACGGCACGGGCCTATGGCCGCGAGCCCCTCTCCCCTCGCGGGAGAGGGGTTGGGGAGAGGGGGTTAACGGAGAAGCTTTGGTCCGCGAAGGACGCCAAGGACGCAAAGGAAGCAAAAGCGGTCATGGACCTGTATTTCACTAGCGTCCTCATGGCCAGATCGCCGCTTCGATCTGCCTGCTCCTCTTCGCGTCCTTTGCGTCCTTTGCGGACCAAAGTGCTCTTCCCGCACCCATCGGCTCCCGGGTCACGCGTCCCGGGTCCCGCCCCGTCATGACCCGCATCCTCGGCATCGACCCCGGCTCGCGCCGCACCGGAGTGGGTCTGATCCTTGCCAGCCGCGGCCAGGTGCGGCACATCCACCACGGCATCGTGCAGACCTTCGACGAGGACTTCCCGCGCCGGCTCGCCGACATCTATCGCGGGGTGAAAGCCTTCATCGCCGAGCACCAGCCGGACGAAGCCGCGATCGAGACCGTGTTCCTGTCGAAGAACCCGCAGTCCGCGCTCAAGCTCGGCCAGGCCCGCGGTGCGGCGATCTGTGCCTGCGTCGAGGCCGGCCTTCCGATCAGCGAGTACGCGCCCACCCACATCAAGAACGCCGTTGTCGGCACCGGCGGCGCCGACAAGTCCCAGGTGCAGTACATGGTGGGCCTGTTGCTCACCCTGCAGGGCGCGATCCAGGCCGATGCCGCCGATGCGCTGGCGGTCGCCATC
This sequence comes from Lysobacterales bacterium, assembly GCA_024710675.1. Lineage (GTDB taxonomy): Bacteria > Pseudomonadota > Gammaproteobacteria > Xanthomonadales > SZUA-5 > JANJUH01. Next base: position 4,255 of record JANJUH010000468.1, on the reverse strand, counting down.
GCCCATGCCCACCTGCGCGAGACGGCGGGAAGGCTGGGGCTGCCGGTGAAGCTGTTCAGGTAACTTGCGCTCACGGACCGGCAAATTGCCGTACACTGGGCCTATCCAAGGAGCTACCCATGAGCGCGTCCACTGCCCGACTCGAGGCACGCATCAGCACCGATTTGCACGCGCTGCTGAAGCGGGCCGCGGAGATCGAAGGCCGCACGATGACCGACTTCGTGATCTCGGCGGTGCATGAGGCGGCACAGCGCGCGCTCGAGCAACATGCCATGGTGCGCCTGAGCCTGGCTGACCAGGAGCAACTGGCCGAGGCCTTGCTGGCGCCGCCTGCCCCTTCGCCCGCCATGGCTCGTGCCTTCGAACGGCGCGCTCGTCTCCTCGACACGCGGTGAGCAAGTTGCGCTACCGGATCGCGGCGCTCAGCGTAGGCGTTGAGCGGTCGTCATTCCGGTGCGGTGTCGAGGCGCTGGACCGCTATCTGCTCCGTCAGGCCTTGCAGGACCAGAAGCGCCGGATCTCAACTTGCTTCGTGGCCCTCGACGGCGATGCCCCGGCGGGCTACTACACGCTATCCGCCGCCGCCTTGCCCTTGTCGGAGCTGCCGGTCGAACTGGGCAAGCGCCTGCCGCGCTACCCGCTGCTACCGGCTGTCAGGCTTGGGCGACTCGCTGTCGATCAACGCCACCGTGGTCTTGGCCTTGGCGCTGCCCTGCTGGCTGACGCCCTGTCGCGATCGCTCGTCGCCGACATCGCGGCCTACGCCATGCTCGTCGATGCCAAGGACGAAGCCGCGGCGGCCTTCTATCGCCACCACGGCTTCATGCCCTTCACGGATCGGCCCCTGACGCTGTTCCTGCCGCTGGCCTCAGTGGCTGGCCTGGCACCCTGATCCGCTACTCCGCCGCCTGCGCCAGCAGGCTGGCGTTCCCACCGACTGCCGCCGTGTTGATCGTCACCGTGCGCTCGGTGGTGAAGCGGTGCAGGTAGTGCGGGCCGCCGGCCTTGGGGCCGGTGCCGGAGAGGCCTTCGCCGCCGAAGGGCTGCACGCCGACGACCGCGCCGATCATGTTGCGGTTGACGTAGCAGTTGCCGGCACGCACGCGCTGCTGGATGTGCTCGATGGTGGCGTCGATGCGGCTGTGGATGCCGAGGGTGAGGCCATAGCCGGTGGCGTTGATGGCGTCGATGACGGCATCGAGATCGCGCGCCTTGTAGCGGATCACGTGCAGCACCGGGCCAAAGACCTCGCGCGGCAGGCGCTTGAGGGTATCGATCTCGAAGGCGTGCGGGGCGACGAAGCAGCCGTGGGCGTGCGCCTCGCCGAGCTTCATCGCCTTGACCAGCTTGCCGTCGGTCTGCATGCGCGCGATGTGGTCGTTGAGGATCTTGCGCGCGTCTTCGTCGATCACCGGGCCGATGTCGGTGGCCATCAGGCCCGGGTCGCCCAGCGTCAGCTCGCCCATCGCGCCGGCGAGCAAGGTCAGGGTGCGCTCGGCGACGTCCTCCTGCACGAAGAGCACGCGCGTGGCCGAGCAGCGCTGGCCGGCCGAGCCGAAGGCGCCGCTGATGGCGTCCTTGACCAGCTGTTCCGGCAGCGCCGAGGAATCGGCGATCAGCGCGTTCTGGCCGCCGGTCTCGGCGATCAGCACGGCGATCGGCGCCTCGCGTGCGGCCAGCGCGCGATTGATCAGGCGCGCGGTCTCGGTCGATCCGGTGAAGGCGACGCCGGCAATGCGCGGATCGGCGGTCAGCTTGGCGCCGACCGTGGCCCCGTCGCCCGGCAGCAGCTGCAGCACGGCCTCGGGCACGCCGGCCTCGTGCAGCAGGCGGGTGGCGCGCCAGGCGACGAGGTTGGTCTGCTGGGCGGGCTTGGCGATCACGCAGTTGCCGGCGACCCGCGCGGCAACGACCTGGCCGATGTAGATCGCCAGCGGGAAATTCCACGGGCTGATGCAGACGAAGGTACCGCGGCCGTGCAGTTCGAGGCGGTTCGACTCGCCGGTCGGGCCGGGCAGGGGCTTGGGCTGGAAGTCGCGGCGCGCCTGCTGCGCGTAGTAGCGGCAGAAGTCGACCGCCTCGCGGACTTCCGCAATGCCGTCGCTGAGCGTCTTGCCGGCCTCGCGGGTGCACAGCGCAATCAGCTCGCCACGGTGGTCCTCGAGCAGCTCGGCGGCGCGTTCGAGCATCTGCGCGCGGCGTTCGACCGGCATGCGGTCCCAGTCGGGCTGGGCAGCGGCGGCGTTGACCAGCGCCCGCTCGACGCAGGCGGCGTCGGCCGGCTGCCACTCGCCGACCTTGCGGCGGCGGTCGGCCGGGTCGAGCACCGGAATGGCTGCTGCGTTGCTCTGCGCGCCGGGAACCAGCGGCGTGGCGCGCAACTGGCCGAGGCGCGTCGCCTGGATCTCGGCGGCCAGCGCCTTCAGCTCGGCCTCGTTGCCCAGGCACACCCCGCGCGAGTTCTGCCGGTCGTTGCCGTAGAGGTTCAGCGGCAGCGGGATGCGCGGGTGCGCCTTGGGCTCGGTGGCGGCAACCACTTCCGCCGGATGACGGATCAGCTCCTCCACCGGCAGCGCCTCGTCGACGATGCGGTTGACGAAGGAGGTGTTGGCGCCGTTCTCGAGCAGGCGGCGCACGAGATAAGGCAGCAGGTCCTCGTGGCTGCCCACCGGCGCATAGATGCGGCAGGCGGCATTCAGGCGCTCGGCCGGGATCACCTCGGCGTAGAGATCGGCGCCCATCCCATGCAGGCGCTGAAACTCGAAGGGCCGGCCCTGGGCGAGGTGGTGGATGGCTGCGATGGTGTGCGCGTTGTGGGTCGCGAACTGCGGGTAGAAGACCTCACCGTGCGCGAGCAGGCGCTTGGCGCAGGCGAGGTAGGACAGATCGGTGTTGGGCTTGCGCGTAAAGACCGGGTAGCCCGTGTGGCCGTCGACCTGGGCGCGCTTGACCTCGCTGTCCCAGTAGGCGCCCTTGACCAGGCGCACATTCAGCCGGCGCCCGGCCTTGCGGGCCAGCTCGGCCAGCCAGTCGATCACGCCGACGGCGCGCTTCTGGTAGGCCTGCACCGCCAGGCCAAAGCCCTGCCAGCCTTCCAGCGAGGGATCGAGGTGGACGCGGGCGATCACCTCCAGCGACAGCTCCAGCCGATCGGCTTCCTCGGCATCGATGGTCATCGGGATGCCCTGGGCCTTGGCCAGTTGCGCCAATTCGAGCACGCGCGGCGTCAGTTCGGCCAGCACGCGGGCGCGCTTGGCGCGCTCGTAGCGCGGGTGCAAGGCCGAGAGCTTGACCGAGATGCTGGGCGCGGAGACCAGGTCCGGATGCGGCCCGGCGCGGCCGATCGCCAGGATCGCGGCCTTGTAGCTCTGCTGGTAGCGCTCGGCGTCGGCCGCCGTCAGCGCCGATTCGCCGAGCATGTCGTAGGAGTGCCGATAGCCGCGCTGGTCCTTGGCGCGGGCGCGCTCGAGTGCCTCCTCGATGGTGCGGCCCATGACGAACTGGTGGCCCATGATCTTCATCGCCTGGCGCACGGCGAGGCGGATCACCGGCTCGCCGGAGCGGCCGATCAGGCGCTTGAAGGCACCGAAGAAATCGCGCTTGGTGTCCTCGGCGATCCGCACCAGCTTGCCGGTCAGCATCAGGCCCCAGGTGCCGGCGTTGACCAGCAGGCTGTCGCTCTTGCCGGCGTGGGCCTCCCAGTTGGCCTCGCCGAGCTTGTCCGAGATCAGCTTGTCGGCGGTATCGCTATCGGGAATGCGCAACAGGGCCTCGGCCACGCACATCAGCATCACGCCCTCCTCGCTGGAGAGGTCGTACTGGCGCATGAAGGACTCGACCGCCGACTGCTCGACCTTCGCCGCGCGCACCCGCTTCACCAGGTCGGCCGCGGTCTCGAAGATCCGTGTCCGGGTGTCGGCATCGGTCTCGGCGATGCGCAGCAGCTCCGCCACCGCCTCGGCCTCGTCGCGGGCGTAATGGGCAGCCAGGCGCAGCAGCGCCGGGTCGGCATCGGAAGCGGCATCGGCGAGCAGCAGGGCGTCGGTGGACATGGGCTTGGCGGGCGCTGGGCGGGGAGGGCGGCAGTCTAGCGTGTCGTCGGGACCCGGGACCCGGGACCCGGGACCCGGGACTCGGGACTCGGGACTCGGGACTCGGGACTCGGGACTCGGGACTCGGGACTCGGGACTCGGGACTCGGGACTCGGGACTCGGGACTCGGGACTCGGGAAGAGCATGCGTCCGCAAAGGACGCA
>JANJUH010000438.1 GCA_024710675.1 Lysobacterales bacterium | reverse complement strand
GTCTTGCCGCAGGCTCGATCGCACCCGAGGGCGCTCCTACGGGAGGGGCGGTTCGTTCCGCGCCCGTGTAGGAGCGCGCTCTGCGCGCGAATAGGTCTTGCCGCAGGCGCGATCGCGCCCGAGGGCGCTCCTACGGGTGAGGCGGTTCCCTCCGCGCCCGTGTAGGAGCGCGCTCTGCGCGCGAAAAGGTCTTGCCGCAGGCTCGATCGCGCCCGAGGGCGCTCCTACGGGAGGGGCGGTTCGCTCCGCGCCCGTGTAGGAGCGCGCTATGCGCGCGAAAAGGTCTTGCCGCAGGCCCCATCGCGCCCGAGGGCGCTCCTGCACGGGTCGTTTGCGCCCCGGTTGATTCCCCAAGGCCGGTGATGCGATGTTGACGCCATCGTGACGGCGCACGCCGTCGCCCCCGTCTACGTCCCAGGAAACCCCAACAGATGCGCTGGATTGCCCACAAGTTCGGCGGCTCGAGTGTCGCCAACGCCGACCGTTACCGGCAGGTCGCCCGCCTGATGACCGAGCGTGCCGACGAGGGGCAGGTGATCGTCGTCTCGGCGATGCAGGGCATCACCGACGCGCTGATATCGCTGGCGCGCAAGGCGGCGGCGCGTGATCCGGACTGGACGACGCAGATGGCGGCGCTGCGCCAGCGCCACCTCGATGCGGCGCAGGCCCTGCTCGGTGACGGAGCCTCGGGATTCGAGGCCAGGCTGGCTGCCAGCCTGGCCGACCTCGAGCACCTGTTGCGCTCGGTCGAGCTGCTGGGCACGGTGCCTGCCGAAGTCATGGACCTGGTCTCGGGCCACGGCGAAGTGTGGTCGGCGCAGTTGCTCGCCGGTCACTTCCACGCGCTCGGCCAGCCGGCGGTCTTCCTCGATGCCCGCGAGGTGCTGCGGGTGACGCCGACCGAGCTCTCGGTGGCGGTCGACTGGCTGCCGAGCGAGGAGCGCCTCGCCGTATTCCGCAAGGCGCATCCCTCGCCGCGCTACGTGGTCACCGGCTTCATCGCCCGCCGCCATGCGGACGATCGCATCACCACGCTCGGCCGCAACGGCTCGGACTACTCGGGCAGCATTTTCGGTGCCCTCTTCGAGGCCGCCGAGATCCACATCTGGACCGATGTCGACGGCGTGCTGTCCGCCGACCCGCGACGGGTGCCCGAGGCGCTGGTGCTCGATCGCGTGTCCTACAACGAGGCCTTCGAACTGGCCTACTTCGGCGCCAAGGTCATCCATCCGCAGACGATGGCGCCGGCCACCGCGCGTGGCATCCCGATCTACATCCGCAACACCTTCAACCCGGAGCACCCCGGTACCCGCGTCGATGCCGAAGGCGGCGCCGAGCCGCCGGTGAAGGGCATCACGACCATCGGTGGCATGGCGATCGTCGCGATCGAGGGTGCCGGCATGATCGGCGTGCCGGGCACCGCCGAGCGCGTGTTCGCCGCGCTGCATCGCGCCGGGGTATCGGTGACGATGATCTCGCAGGGCTCCAGCGAGCACTCGATCTGCTGCGTGATCCCGGCCGTCGATGCCGAACGCGCACGCGGCGTGCTCGCCGATGCCTTCGCCCGCGAACTGGCGATCGGCCAGATCCAGCGGGTCAGTTCCGAGGCCGGCATCAGCGTGCTGGCGGTGGTCGGCGACGGCATGACCGGCACGCCGGGCATCGCCGCGCAGCTCTTCGACGCGCTGGGGCGCGCCAAGGTCAACGTGCGCGCGATCGCGCAGGGCTCCTCCGAGCGCAACATCTCGGTGGCGCTGGCCGAAGGCGAGGCGACGCGCGCCTTGCGGGCTGTGCATGCCGGCTTCTATCTGTCGGCCGAGACGCTCTCGATCGGCATCATCGGTCCGGGTCAGGTCGGCCAGGCGCTGGTGCAGCAGATCGCCGAGGCGCGCGGCCGCCTTCTGCGCGAGCACCGGCTCGATCTCCGCGTGCGCGCGATCGCCACCTCGAAGGCGATGCTGCTCGACGAGCAGCAGCTCGACCTGATGCACTGGCGCGAGCGCCTCGGCAGCCAGGGCGTGCCGTGTGACCTGGCCGCCTTCACCCGCCACGTGCGCGCCGAGCACCTGCCGCACGCGGTGATCATCGACTGCTCGGCCTCCTCGGCGGTGGCCGACCATTACCCGCAGTGGCTGGCCGCCGGCATCCATGTGCTGACGCCGAACAAGCAGGCTGGCGGTGGCCCGCTCGAGCGCTACCGCGCGGTGCAGGCAGCGGCGAAGGCGGGCAGCGCGCGCTGGCGCTACGAGGCGACCGTGGGCGCCGGCCTGCCGGTCATCGGCACGCTGCGCGACCTGATCGACACCGGCGATCGCATCGAACGCATCGAAGGCATCTTCTCGGGCACGCTGGCCTATCTCTTCAACCGCTTCGACGGCGCCGCGCCCTTCTCGGAACTGGTGCGCCAGGCCAAGCAGGCCGGCTACACCGAGCCCGACCCGCGCGACGACCTCTCCGGCCTCGATGTCGCCCGCAAGCTGGTGATCCTGGCGCGCGAGATGGGCCTCGACACCGGGCTCGACGATGTCCGCGTCGAGAGCCTGGTCCCGGCGGAACTGGAAGGCGCCAGCATCGAGGGCTTCCTCGGCGGGCTGAACTGCCTCGACGAGCCGATGAAGCAGCGCCTCGAGGCCGCACGCGCCGGCCACCAGGTGTTGCGCTATTGCGCGGTGCTGGAGGCCGATGGCCGTGCCGAGGTCGCGCTGAAGGCGCTGCCGGCCTACCACCCCTTTGCGCACATTGCGCTGACCGACAACATCGTGTCCTTCACCACCGCGCGCTATCGCAACAACCCGCTGATCGTGCGTGGTCCCGGTGCCGGGCCGGATGTGACCGCCGCCGGGGTGTTTGCCGACCTGCTGCGCGTCGCCGCCTCACTCGGGGCGGCGCTGTGAGCGTGCGCAGCGCCACCGCTTTCGCGCCGGCCAGCGTCGGCAATGTCGGCGTCGGATTCGATTTGATGGGTCACGCGCTGGCCGGACTCGGCGACACCGTGCGTGCGACCCGGATCGAGGAGCCACTGGTGCGCGTGCGCGCGATCCGTGGTGTCGTCACCGAGTTGCCGCTGGATCCCGAACGCAACACCGCGGCGCGCGCCGTGACCTCGTGGCGTACACGGAACAGCGTTCCGTTCGGGATCGAAATCGAGATCGACAAGGGCATCCCGCTGGGCTCGGGCCTCGGTGGCTCGGCGGCTTCGGCAAGCGCGGCGCTGGTCGCCGCCAATGCGCTGCTTGATCGTCCACTGCCGGTCGCTACCTTGTACCCGGATGCGCTGGAAGGCGAGTGCGCCGCCTCGGGCTCGCTGCACGGCGACAACGTCGCCCCGCAACTGCTCGGCGGGCTGGTGCTGGCGACCCACGATCGCGTCGTGCCAGTGCCGGTGCCCGAAGGCCTGACGGCCGTCGTCGTCCATCCCCATTTCGTGCTGGAAACCCGGCGCGCCCGCGAGGCGCTCGCCGGGTCTTACGCGCTCGGCGAGTTCGTCGCGCAGAGCGAGGGCCTGGCACTGGTGCTGGCGGGGTGTTACGCGGGTGATCTCGAACTGATCCGCGCTGGCCTGCGCGACGTGCTCGTCGAGCCGCGCCGCGCACCGCTGATCCCGGGCTTCGCGGCGGTCAAGCAGGCGGCCCTGGCCGCAGGCGCGCTGGGAGCATCGATCTCCGGCGCCGGGCCCAGCGTGTTCGCGTGGTTCGCCGACGCCGGGCAGGCGAGGGCGGCTGGCCTGGCGATGCAGTCGGCCTTTGCCGCGGCGGGACTCGACAGTGACCTGATCGTCAGCCCGGTGGCGGCGCCCGGGGCGCGGGTGGTGGCGTGCGAGTAGGGGTTGCTGCTGCGAACCTTGGATGGGGGGAGAGCTTTTTGTCCGCAAAGGACGCAAAGGACGCAAACCAAGCCGAATATGGGCTGGAGTTGGGCTACGCAGAGGCGGGCCTCGACAGCGACCTGATTGTCTGCCCTGTGGCGCCGCCGGGGGCGCGGGTCGTGGCTTGCGAGTAGGGGTTGCTGGCGTGAGGTCGGATGTGGGGGAGAGCTTTTTGTCCGCAAAGGACGCAAAGGACGCAAAGGAAGCGGAAGATGG
>JANJUH010000433.1 GCA_024710675.1 Lysobacterales bacterium | reverse complement strand
TCGGCCAGGCGCAGGCAAAGGTCACCGAGACGCCAGCTCCCGGCATCGATCACCAGCTCTGCCGGCGCCTCCAGGGTCAGCGCATCCCCGCTGTCCGGGCGCAGTTCCAGCGTGTGGACGCGACCGTTCCAGCCCTGTTCCAGCAGTGCTCCGGAGACTTCGGCAAGCAAGGCCAGGCGCGCGGCATCGGCATCGAGCCGCACCACGAGCGCATCCGGCGGGCCACTGCTGTCGATCCGCCAGCGTGACCAGGTGATGCCGCCCGCCTCGAGACCGGCTCCGCTCATCGCAAGCGTGTAGTCATCGGACTTGGCCAGCGTCATGCGGCCGACGACGAGCCCGGCCAGGGCAACGTCGGCGAACTCCAGATCCGCGCGCAGCGATTCGACGGGGTCCCGATCCAGTGCCAGCGCGACGCGGCCGTCGATGCGCCCCGTCCAGCCGCCCTCGCCCACCGGTCCGATCCGCGCGAGATCGATCGCCGAAAGCTGCGCCTCGATGCGATCGCGCGCGAGCACCGCCAGGTCTGCGCGCGACTCCCCCCAGGCCAGCACCAGGCTACCCTTCTCCGGATGCGGACCCATGCCCTCGAGTCCGCCGCTGAGTGAAAACGCGGCCTCGCGCAGCGTGCCCGAGAGATCCAGCGCTTCGATGGTCCAGCGAGCCGGTTCGGTGGCGCGGACCTGCACGCTGGCCGTGCCCTCGATGCGCCCCGGCCAGTCCGGCAGATAGGGCGTGGTTTCGAAGCCCTCGAGCGCCACGTCCAGTGCGGCCGTCAGCGGATCACCCAGCCCGACGCGACCCTTGAAGCGCAGTGTGGAATCGGCGAGTCCCAGGCTGCCCGAGCGGATCGTCAACAGCTCTGGCGTCCCCTCCACGTCGGCCGCGAAGCGCCCGCGGGCTTCGCCCTGGGCCACCTCGCCGCCACCGGCCAGCCACCAGGTCTGCGCCGTCCCGGTGAATGCCAGCCGCCCGCTGGCGCGCACCGGATCGGGTGGCGGCGCGCTCCGCCAGTCGCCCAGCCAGGCCTCGTCGAGGTCGATCAGCAAGGCGCCGAGACCGGCATCTGCCGACAGCGGCCATTCACCCGCGACGGCGACGCTGCCTGCGGCGTCCGAGGACAGGGCCAGGCGCCCGATCCTGAGGCGTCCGGACTCGACGCCGATGCCACCGGCCACCAGCTTGTAGACCTGGCCGTCGACCTCGATCGGCCCGTACAAGGCCATGTGCTCGTCGGAATAGCCGATGGCGAGCGAGAGATCGAGGCGGCGCACCGGCGGCTCGCTCATCAGTGTCGCCAGGTCGAGATCGCTGACCGCGAGCTGCCCGTACAGGGTCGGCACGGCGAGCGGCGTACCCAGCGCAAGGTCGATGCGGACATCGCCACCACCACTCAGGGCGGCTTCCAGTTCCAGCGCCTCGACATCGCCGTGCAAGGCCAGCGTCCCGCGGTGCACGATCGCCGGCAGGCTCAGGGTCCCGGCGCTCTCGACCTCGCCCGACCACTCGTCGAAACTGTCGACCGCGGCGCTGGCCGTCAGCGCCAGCTCGCCCCGGCGCAGCGCCAGGCCATCGACCTCGATGCGACCGGCGATGAGCGAGATGCCGGTGGCGGCCACCGAGAACACCAAGGGCGGTGCGTCGCCGCGGTCGATCGCCATGTCGACGAGTTCGATGTTGCGCAGCGCGATGTCGACCGGCATCTCGAGGCGGCCGGGGCGCCAGCCTGCCTGGTCAGCGGCCTTGTCTGCGCTCGCGCCAAAGCTGAGGCGTGCACGATCCACGCGCAAGGCATCGACCTCGATGCGGCCGCTGAGCAGCCGCCACAGGCGCGGACGCATCGCCAGGCGCTCGGCGCTGACGCGGGTGCCGTCCACGCGCACCTCGAGGGCGCGTAACTCGAAACCGCCGGCGAGCGAACCCTTGAGCTCCGCGGCCTCGAACTCGACGCCCGCGAGCGCACTACCCTGCTGCAGGGCGAAGCCGAGGCCGCCCGTGGTGCGCAGCAGCCACCACCAGCCCACGCTGGCCAGCAGGGCGAGGACGACCACGCTGATCGCCAGCCAGCGCGCCACCGCCGGGAACCAGCGGCGGGCGCTCACAGCTCGGGCCCGATCAAGAGGTGCAGGCGCGGCCCGTCGCCATCGCCGGCCACCGGGGCCGCCAGATCGACGCGCACCAGGCCCAGCGGCGATCGCCAGCGCAGGCCGACGCCGACGCCGGCGGCCAGTTCGAAATCACCGGCGTCGAAGGCATTGCCGGCGTCGACGAAGCCGGCGACGCCGAAGTCCCCGAACAGATGCCGCTCGTACTCGAAGGAGCCGACGGCCAGATAGCGCCCACCCTTGACCTTGTCGAGCTCGTTCTTCGGCCCCAGGCCCTGGAAGTCGAAGCCGCGCAGGTTGCGATCGCCACCGGCGAAGAAGCGCAACTGCGGCGGCAGCAAGTCGAAATCATCGGTCCAGAGCGCGCCCAGGGTGACCCGCGCCAGCCAGCGGTTGCGCTCGCCATGCGGCCTCAGCAGCTTGGCCTCGGTCCGCAACTGGGCCAGCTTGACGTCACCACCGAGGCCCGGCGCCACGCGCGCCTCGGCCTGCAGCGACCAGCCTTCGCGGGGCGCCAGCAGATCGTCGGCCTGGCGGCGGGTGAAGCGGATCTCCGGGTACCACAGCGTGCTCTCTCCGGGCAGGTCGCCGACCTCGAAATCACCGCTTTGTGCAGCAATGCCGATGGCCAGCGTGCCTTCCATCGTCTCGCGTTGGCGCCCGACGAAGAGCGTCGTGATCTTCTGGGTCGAGGTGTCGGTCTCCTCGTCACGGTAAGCCAGGCTCGCCGTCCAGGAACGCCGCTCCTGGCCGGGGATGGGGATCTGGTACTGGCCGCCGATCTGGGTGAGGCGCTGGCCCAGCTCGGCACGCCCGCTCGCCTTGTGGCCGCGCTCGTTGACCCAGCGCCGCGTGATGCCACCCTGCACGCCGAAACCACTGTCCGTGCCGAGTGCGAGGCCGCCGGTGTAGATCGTCCGCGGTGCCGGCGTCACGCTGACTTCGATCGGCACCTGCAGGCCCTCGATGTCCTCGTGACGGGTCTCGATCTCGACTTCAGAGAAGTAATCGGCATCGAGCAGGCGCTGCTGCAGTTCGAGCAGGCGGTCGGTGCGATAAGGCTGGCCGACGCGGAAAGGCAGGTAACCCTGGAGCACGGGATCCGGCAACTGGGCGCCGACGAAACGCACCGGGCCGAAGGCATGGCGGTCACCGGAGTCGAAATGCAGGTGTACCCGGGCGCTGCGCTCGGCCAGGCGCACGGCGACCCGGTGTTCGCGCGCCTGGGCATCCAGAAAGCCACGGTCGGCGAGGACATCGGCGATCGCCAGCTTTCCGGCTTCGTAGACGCGATGATCGAGCACCTCCCCCACCTGCGGCCGGAAGACCGCCACCACGCGCTGCACGCTGCGATCCTCGCTGCCCGGGCCGAGCACCTTGACGTCGGTCTCGGCGACCAGCGTCGGCGGGCCGGGATCGACCTTGAAGCGCGCGAACCAGGTCTGCCCCTGCAACTCCAGCGTACCCTCGACCTTGGCGTGGTAATGCCCGAAAGGCTGCAGGGCCTTGCTCATCTGCCCGGCTGCGCGGCCGTAGACCCGGCGCACCAGCGCATCGGAGGCATCCTTGCGCGACATCAGGCCCTTGAGTTCGAGCGAGCGCGAGGCCGCTGTCCGCAACTCGCCACTGACGCCGCTGATGAACACCCGGACACGCTGCTGGCTGCGGTCACGCGCCGCCGCTTCGGCTTCGACCTTCTCCTCGTCGGCCGCGCGGCCGCCCAGCCAGGCGCAGCCGCCGAGCAGGGACATGCTGGCCAGCGCCGCCAACGCAGCGACGCGCAGCGCTGCGACGATCGGCCGCCTTGCCGCATCCTTTTCCATTTGCGTCACGCCAGGCCGCTCCATGACCCGAGGATACCGATGTACCAGCCCTCAACCCTGATCTTGGTCAGGCTTGAACCCCGTTGCACCGCCCATACACCCCGGCTGCGTTAACGTGCGCCAACAAGCAGTAGGTCAGCGGGAACCCGCGGCGCGCTGCGCACTCCAAGCCCTCCGCCTGTCCAGAGAACCCACCAGACCCATGAAGACTGCCCGCATCGCCACCGTGCTCGTGCTGATGGCCCTGGCCTTCGGTACCGGACGCTACCTCTACGACGGCAATCGCGCCGAAGCCCAGGACGTGCCGGCCGAAGCGCCGATCGCGGCACTCGCCACCAGCGGCGCCGGGCTGCCCGACTTCCGCGCGATCGTGCGCACCAACCGCGATGCGGTGGTGCAGATCGCCGTCAGTGGCCGCGACCGCCGCATGGAACAGCAGTTCGGCGAGGACAGCCCCTTCGGCGAGTTCTTCCGCCGCTTCGGCATCCCCAATCATCCCAATGTCCCCGAGGGTCGCACGCCCGAGCGCCGCGGCTCGGGCTCGGGCTTCGTCATCGGCGAGAACGGGCGCATCCTGACCAACGCGCACGTGGTCAAGGACGCCGACCGCATCACCGTCACGCTGTCCGACAACCGCGAGTTCCGCGCCAAGGTGCTGGGCCTCGACGAGAGCACCGACATCGCGCTGCTGGAAATCGAGGCGACCGGCCTGCCGGTGGTGCGCCTGGGTGATTCCGATGCGCTCGAGGTCGGCGAATGGGTACTCGCGATCGGCGCGCCTTTCGGCATGAGCTACACCGCGACCCAGGGCATCGTCAGCGCCACCGGCCGCCAGTTGCGCGAGCGCTATGTGCCCTTCATCCAGACCGATGCCGCGGTCAACCCCGGCAACTCCGGCGGCCCGCTGTTCAACGCGCGCGGCGAGGTGATCGGCGTCAATTCGCAAATCCTCTCCGGCAGCGGTGGCTACATCGGCCTGTCCTTCGCGATCCCGATCAACACCGCCAGCCTGATCGCCCGCCAGCTCGCCGACAAGGGCTTCGTCGAGCGCGGCTATCTCGGCATCCAGTTCCAGCCGGTCACCGACGCGCTGGCGCGCCAGTTCGGCCTCGACCGTCCGCGTGGCGCGCTGGTCGCCACCGTCGAACCGGATGGCCCGGCCGACAAGGGCGGCATCAAGGCCGGAGACGTGATCCTGGCCTACAACGGCCGCACACTGGAAAGCTCCGGTGAGCTGCCTCCGCTGGTCGGCGAGACGCCGGTCGGCGAGAAGGCCGAGGTGACCGTGCTGCGCGATGGCCGCGAGCGTACCCTGAAGGTCACCATCGGCAAGCTGCCCGAGGACGCCACCGCGCAGGCCGAGGCGCCTAGCCGCGCGGCGCCGGCGGAAAGCCGCGAATCGCGCCTGGGCCTGACCTTGGCGGAACTGACCGACGAGCAGAAGGAACAGGCCGGCGTCGAGCGCGGCGTGCTCGTCACGCGCGTGCAGGACGGCCCGGCGGCGCGGGCAGGCATCCAGCGCGGCGACGTACTGCTGGAGGTCAACCGCAAGCGCGTGGCGTCCATCGCCGACGTACGCAAGGCGATCGCCGACAATGAGGAAGGCGATTCGATCCTGGTGCTGCTGCGGCGTGGCCAGGGCTCGCTTTTCATGGTGATCGAAGCGGGGGAGTGACGCGGCACCGGCACCTTCAGCGCGGCGACCCGGTGGGTCGGGATTCATCCCGGTGGGTCGGGATTGATCCCGACGCTTGTTCGGTCGACCAGCGCAGGACTGAAGAGCGTCCGGATGAATCCGGACCCAAGAGGCTGCGGCGGCAATGAGCTTCAGGACAAGGGCGCCCACGCGGGCGCCCTTTGCTTTTGCGCGCTCACCACCGCGCAGGGTGCCCCATGACTTCTGGCCGATACGCGCAGATATCGTTCTGATATCTTTCTCTCACCCCACCGGAGAAGCGCCATGACGCGAGAAATCCAGAAGTCCACCCTGTCCGGCATCCCGATGCTGCTCGGCCTGATCGCCGCGTTGTTGTTCACCGGCTACCTGCTGATCACCGCCGCCAAGGCCGGTTCCGCCGTGGCCGTGATCACGCTCGCCCTGCTCGGTTTCGTCGAGTTCTTCCTGCTCTTCGGCCTGTTCATGGTGCAACCCAACAATGCGGTGGTGCTGCAGCTCTTCGGCCGCTACGTCGGCACCACCCGCGAGGAGGGCCTGCGCTGGGCCAACCCCTTCTACTCCAAGCGTCCGATCTCGCTGCGCGTGCGCAACTTCGAGTCCAGCAAGCTCAAGGTCAACGAACTCGAGGGCTCGCCGATCGAGATCGCCTCGGTGGTGGTCTGGCAGGTGGTTGATTCGGCCGAGGCGATGTTCCAGGTCGACGACTACGAAAACTTCGTCCATGTGCAGTCCGAATCCGCCCTGCGCCAGATGGCGACGACCTCTCCCTACGATCTGCACGACGACGTCAAGATCGCGCTGCGCAGCCATTCGGTGGAGATTTCCGAGCACCTGCAAAAGGAGATCCAGGAGCGTCTCTCGCAGGCCGGCGTCAAGGTCATCGAGGCGCGCATCAGCCACCTCGCCTACGCGCCGGAGATCGCCGGCGCGATGCTGCGCCGCCAGCAGGCCAACGCGGTGATCGCAGCGCGCACCCGCATCGTCGAGGGCGCGGTCGGCATGGTCGAGATGGCCCTGACCCAGTTGTCCGAGCGCAAGATCGTCGAACTGGACGACGAGCGTCGCGTCGCCATGGTCAGCAACCTGCTGGTGGTGCTGTGCAGCGAGAACGAGGCGCAGCCGGTGCTCAACGCCGGCACGCTGTACGGCTGAGCCGCGATGGCCGAACGCAAGGCCTATCCGCTGCGGATCAACGTCGAGGTGCTCGACGCGGTCCAACGCTGGGCCGACGACGAGTTGCGCAGCCTGAACGCGCAGATCGAGTACCTGCTGCGCGATGCCCTGCGCAGGAACGGCCGGCTGAAGAGGCCGGCCGATCCTGACGAAGCCGGAACCGAGCACAAGGGAGACACGCCATGAGCCTTCGCCTTCTGACTCTGGGCGCCCTGCTGGCCACTGCCATGCCGGCACTGGCCGATGATTGCAGCTCGCGCGCCGAAGCCATCCTCCTGGCCCTCGACGAGGGCCGCTTCGAGGACGCCAGCCAGCATTTCGATGCCCGCATGAGCACCGCGCTGCCGGCCGGGCAACTCGGCCAGGTCTGGAACAGCCTGCCGGCACAGGTCGGGGCCCGCAAATCGCGCGGCGAGCTGATCGCCGGCAGCCAGGGCGGCAACGCCACCGCGACGATTCCGCTCGAATTCGAGCAGATGTGGCTCTCGCTCTTCATTGCCTGCGACGCCGAGGGCAAGGTCGGCGGCCTCTTCGTGCGGCCGTACTCGCCGCCGCAGCCGGCAGCGGCCGGACCCTGGAGCGAGCGCGAGCTGATGGTCGCCGCCGGCGACGTCGAGCTCCCCGGCACGCTGACCCTGCCAGAGGGCGATGTGCGCGCCGCCGCCGTACTGGTGCACGGCTCCGGCCCCAACGATCGCGACGAGACCATCGGTCCGAACAAGCCCTTCCGCGACCTCGCCCACGGGCTTGCCGCCGCCGGCATCGCCACGC
>JANJUH010000425.1 GCA_024710675.1 Lysobacterales bacterium | reverse complement strand
AGCTGCGAGGAGATCGTCATCGAGCCGGGGCAGGAGTTGCGTGACGGCAATGGGCAACGGATCGACACGCTCAGGCAAGGCCACGGCTATGCCTTCGAGGTGCCGGCCAGTGGGCCGGCCGCCGCGCGGGTGCTGCCCGGCCTGGGCCTGATGCGCCACGAGGCGGTGGCCATCGATCCGGCGACCGGCATCGTCTACGAGACCGAGGACCGCGAGCCGGCCAGCGGCTTCTACCGCTTCATCCCCGACGTATCCGGCGATCTCGCCGGCAGCGGGCGACTGGAGATGCTCGCCGCCGAGGGCGCACCGGAGCTGATCCGGGGCCTCGAGGTCGGCCAACGCTGGCGCACGCGCTGGGTGCCGATCGCCGAGCCCTTGCGCGGGCATAGCCCGGGCACGACCGACCAGGGCGGGGTCGTCGCCCAGGGCCTGGCGCTAGGCGGCAGCGCCTTCCTGCGCCTCGAGGGCTGCCTGCACCGCGACGGCGAGATCTGGTTCACGGCGACCTCGGGCGGCGATGCTGGCGGCGGCCAGGTCTGGCGCTACCATCCGGCCGAGGAGTGGCTGGAACTGGCCTTCGAAGTCACCGACCGCCAGGTCATGGACTACCCCGACAACATCACGGCCGGGCCTGGCGGCGGGCTGGTGGTCTGCGAGGACAGCAAGATCGCGCAGCACCAGCGGATCTTCTGGCTGTCGCGCAGCGGCAAGGTGCTGGAGCTGGCGGAGAACATCCAGTTGATCGATGGTGTCGACCACAGCAGCGCCGAATGGGCCGGCGTGTGCTTCTCGCCGGACGGTCGCTGGCTGTTTGCCAATCTTTACCGACCCGGTTGCACGGTGGCGATCACCGGGCCCTGGGAACAATGGCTGGAGGACCACGCATGAGCAGTCTCGCGATCACATCCCTGTACGCCGCGCTGTGCGGCCTGCTGATCCTGGTCCTCGCCTGGCGCGTGGTCGAAGTGCGTGGCAGCGCGAAGGTCGGCCTCGGCGATGGCGGCAACGAGGCCCTGCAGCGGCGCATCCGCGTGCATGCCAATGCCGTGGAAACCATTCCGATCGCGCTGATCCTGCTGGCGCTGGCCGAAGCCGGCGGAACCCCGGCCTGGGCCCTGCACCTGGCCGGGGCGGCATTGGTGATCTCGCGGGTGTTGCACGCGCAGGGCTTGTCGGGCAATGCAGGGCGCAGCTTCGGCCGCTTCTGGGGCACGCTGGTCAGCTGGCTGGTGATCCTGGGGCTGTCGGTGTGGCTGCTGGTGCGGGGTTTGCTGGGCTGATTGCCGGGCGGGGCGCTGGCGCGGAGGCTTCAAGAGCGCCCCGGGCAGTGCTCCGCCGTGGTTCGATTCACCGCGTTGAAGCGGGGCAAGGGGCAAGGGGCGGGGGCCCCGCTGCGCTGCACAGGCCGACCAGGGCGCGAGAAGGATCCCATGCCCCCTGCCCCCTGCCCCCTGCCCCCCTGCCGCCGCTCTCCGCTCCTTTGCGGACCAGCACTCTTTCTGCTTTCCTCCACGCACCGCCACCCGGAGCCCCGCCATGCACAAGCGCACCCTGATCGCCCTGTGCCTGCTGATCCTCGCCCTGCCCGCCCTCACCGGCTGCGGCGGCATGCGCCGCGTGGTCGGGGCGCCGACGCCGAGCGTGCAGGAGGTCGAGAAGATCGGCGATCGCTATATCGCGCGCCTCAGGCTCGACAGCCCGGCCAGTGTGCCGATGGTGCTCGAGCGCATCGACTGGAGCTTCCGCCCGGCACGCGGCCCCGAGGTCAGGGGCAGCACGCTGCTCGACCTGCGTCTGGCGCCGGTGGCGGGCGACGTGGTGCGCATCGACCTTGGCAGTGGCGCGCAACTTCCGGCACTGGCCTCACTCGGCCGTGACGATACGCTGGCGTATGTTTTCGAGGCCGAACTCCATTGTTCAGAGCCTAATGTCCGCTTTCCGCTGCGCTACCAGGGCGCGCTGCGCCCGACGCCCGGCAAGCCCGACTCGTTCCGCTGACCGCCATCGAGGACCCCGACGATGATCTACAAGGCCCCGCTCACCGACATGCGTTTCGTGCTGTTCGATGTCTTCGACGCCGAATCGATCTACGCCTCCCTGAAGAACGGCGAGAACGCGCAGCGCGACATCGTCGACGCGGTGCTGGAAGAAGGCGCGAAGTTCTGCGAGCAGGTGCTGACGCCGACCAATGCGATCGGCGACGCCGAGGGCTGCCAGTACGACAAGGACAGTGCCACGGTGACCACGCCCAAGGCCTTCCGCGAAGCCTATGACCGCTTCGTCGAGGGCGGCTGGACCGGCCTGTGCGGTGATCCGGCCTACGGTGGCCAGGGCATGCCGGAGAGCGTGGGCTACGTCTTCAAGGAGATGATCGAGTCCGCGAACGTCGCCTGGGGTACCTATCCCCTGCTGTCGGCCGGTGCGGTCGATGCGATGGTCAACCACGGCGAGGAATGGCAGCGCCAGGTCTTCATTCCGCGCATCCTGTCCGGCGAGTGGACCGGCACGATGTGCCTGACCGAGCCGCACAGCGGTTCCGACCTCGGCCTGATGCGCACGCGCGCAGAGCCCGCCGGTGACGGCGTCTACAAGCTCTATGGCACCAAGATCTTCATCACCGCCGGCGAGCACGACATGAGCCAGAACATCGTGCACCTGGTGCTGGCGCGCCTGCCGGACGCGCCGGCCGGCACCAAGGGCATCAGCATGTTCATCGTGCCCAAGTACAAGGTCGCGCGCGACGGTACGGTCGGTGAGCGCAACCCGGTTGCCGCCGGGAGCATCGAGCACAAGATGGGCCTGAAGGGCTCGGCGACCTGCGTGATGAACTTCGACGGTGCGGAGGGTTACCTGATCGGCCAGCCGAACCGTGGCTTGAATGCGATGTTCACCATGATGAACACCGCGCGCCTCGGTGTGGGCGTGCAGGGCCTGGGCTTGATCGAGATCTCGCACCAGAACGCGATCGCGTACGCCCGCGATCGTTTGCAGATGCGCTCGCTGTCCGGCCCCAAGCGCCCGGACAAGCCGGCCGACCCGATCATCGTGCACCCGGACGTGCGTCGCATGCTGATGACGCAAAAGGCGATCGCCGAGGCCGGGCGCGCGCTGTGCATCTACTCGGCGCTGCAGGTCGATTTGATCTCGCACCACCCCGAGGCCGAGGTGCGCCAGCGCGCCGACGAGATCCTGTCCTTCCTGACGCCGATCACCAAGGCGATGCTCACCGAACTGGCGATCGAGTGCACCAGCCACGGCATCCAGGTGCTCGGCGGCCACGGCTACATCAAGGAATGGGGCCTCGAGCAGTTCCTGCGTGATGCGCGCATCACTACGATCTACGAGGGCACCACGCAGATCCAGGCGCTCGATCTGCTCGGCCGCAAGATCATGGGCCAGCAGGCCGTCGGCCTGCGTCACTTCCTCGGCGAGGTCGGCGCCTTCTGCGCGGCCCACGCCGGTCATGGCGAAGTCGGCCATTACGTCACGCGCGTCGCCGCGCTGGCGAAGGAATGGGAAGGCCTGACCCGCGAGATCGGCATGAAGGCAGCCGGCAATGCCGAGGAGATCGGCGCGGCGGCAGTCGACTACCTCTTCTATTCCGGCTACGTCGTCTTCGCCTACTTCCTCGCCCGCGAGGCCGAGGCCGTGACCCGCGCCAGCTACCAGGGCACGGCCGAGTTCAAGGCGGCCAAGCTGGCCACGGTGCGCTTCTACTTCGATCGCATCCTGCCGCGCACGCTCTCGCACGCGGCCGGCGTGCGCGCCGGTGCCGAATCGCTGACCGGAGCGATCGACGCCGCGCTCGCCGTCGCCTGAGCCTGACGGAGCCATCCGATGACCCTCGCGGATGGCTCCGCTGTCAAACCCGGGGCGCTGCGTCTGGCAGCGCTCTGCCGGGCCGGCTTCGAGTCTGACCTGTGTGCCGAACTGGCGGAACTGCTGCCCGGCGCCCGCGTGCAATCGCCACAAGCAGCGCTGGTCCGTGTCGACGGCGCATCGCGCTGTCCGCGCCTCGACGAGCTGGTCTACGCGCGTGACCTGATCGTCGTCGACGCCGAACTGCCCGCGCTCGATGCCAAGGACCGGTTGACGCCGATCCGTGCCGCACTGGCCGATGCCGCCATTGACGGCCCTGTGGCGATCCTGGCGCCTGATGCCGATGCCACCAAACCGCTGGCGCCGCTGGCCGAGGCCCTCGGCCGCCGCTTTGCCCAGGCCAGCGGCGAGCGCGGTGGCGCGGTGTGGCTGGCCGCCTCCACCCACGCCCTCGTCGGCCATCCTCCGCCGGGCGGCGGCGCCGCCTTCCCGGGCGGCGTGCCGCGCCTGCGGATGCCGCGCGAGGCACCGTCGCGCTCCACGCTGAAGCTCGAGGAAGCCTTCCACGTGCTGCTGACGCCGGCCGAGCGCGCGGCCCTGCTGAAGCCGGGCATGAAGGCGGTGGATCTCGGGGCCGCACCGGGCGGCTGGACCTGGCAGTTCGTTGCCCGCGCGATCCGCGTGGCGGCCATCGACAACGGCCGCATGGACGCGCGGCTGATGGAGTCGGGTCTGGTCGAGCACCACCGTGTCGACGGCTTCCGCTACCGGCCGCCGAAGCCGGTCGACTGGCTGGTCTGCGACATGGTCGAAAAGCCCTCGCGGGTCGCCGAACTGGTGGCGCGCTGGCTGGCCGGCAAGCACTGCCGCGCCGCGATCTTCAACCTCAAGCTGCCGATGAAGCAGCGCCACGCCGCCTGGCAGGCGGCCAAGGCCATGCTGCTCCCCGCCCTCGGCACCCATCGACTGCGCGCCCGCCAGCTCTACCACGACCGCGAGGAGATCACGGTGGCGGTGGTGCCGGTGGTGAAGCGGTGAGTCCTGGAGCGGTGAGTAGGCCGCGCGCCTGCGGCGCGCTCAGTGGTGAGTGGTGGCAAAATCGTCGGCATGAATGCCGCCCCACAAGCTCGCGGTGTTTCTGTGGGTCCGGATTCATCCGGACGAACTTGGCAGGTGAAAGAGCGGCTAGGGGCAGGTGACGGCGAAAGCGTCGGCATGAATGCCGACCCACAGGCTCGCGGCGCTTCTGTGGGTCCGCAGAAGCGTCGGCATGAATGCAGGGCCACAGGCTTGCCGTGCTCTGGTGAGTCCGGATTCATCCGGACGCTCTTCGATAAGAGCCCGAACGCGGCTAGCGAGAAAGGGGCATGGGGCAGCGCGAACCGCTCCTGCCACCACTCACCGACTGCTCAAGCCACCACCACCCGATTCCGCCCACCCTGCTTGGCCTGGTACAGCGCGCCGTCGGCGGTGCGCAGCAGGTCGGCGGCCAGGCGCATCTCCGGCTCCTGCACGGCGATGCCGATGCTCACGGTCAGCCGAACTTCGCCCTGGTCGATCGGCAAGGTCGCGCCCTCCAATGCCACCCGAATGTCCTCGGCCAACGCACGGAAGGCCTCGTCCGACTGCTGGACCGTAAACACCACGAACTCCTCGCCACCCAGCCTTCCCGCCACGCAGTCGGGAGGCAGCAAGCCGCGAACGAGTTCGGCGAAGCCCGACAGCACGCGATCACCCGCGAGGTGGCCATGGCGGTCGTTGACCGGCTTGAAGTGATCGAGGTCGAGGATCATCAGGTGCACGCGTGCCGAGGTCTCGCGGCGTCCGCGATCG
This sequence comes from Lysobacterales bacterium, assembly GCA_024710675.1. GTDB lineage: Bacteria > Pseudomonadota > Gammaproteobacteria > Xanthomonadales > SZUA-5 > JANJUH01. Next base: position 4,536 of record JANJUH010000425.1, on the reverse strand, counting down.
AAGGCGTGCTCGAGCATCTCGCGCGACTGCCGGCGGTTGTAGAAGGCGGTCAGCGCATCGAAGACCGCCTGGTTCAGCAACTCGCGGTGGTACTTGGCCTCGGCGCTGCCCTCGCCGAAGAACTTGAGTTCGTAGTGGCCGATGCGCAGGCGGTCGCCATCCCGCAGCGGCGCCCGCACGACCGGCTCGCCATTGACGAAGCAGCCGTTGGTCGAACCCAGGTCCTCGACCACATGACCACCGGCCACCCGGCTGACCGAGCAGTGCCGGCGCGACACGCTGCTGTCGGCGAGCACCAGGCCGCAGTCGTCGGCGCGGCCGATCAACAGTGGCAGCTCGCCGATCGCCGCCTCGTGGCCGAGTTGGGCGCCGGCGACGACGACCACGCACGCGGGCTCGCGACGCTCGCCGTCCCCGGGTGGCAGGACCACCCGGGTCGTCTCGTTGCTGCCCGCGCGCCCACGCTCACCCATGTCACTCGCTTTCGGTCTCGAGACCGTCTCCGAACAATCCGATCGGATCGGTATCGCTGCTGCTGTTGTTGGCGGGCAGCGGGTCGGTCACCCCGGTGGGAGTCGCCACCGTGGCGGTGTTGGTGACGATGGCCTCCGGAACGGGCTGCGCCGTCACCGTCAACACGAAGGTGGCCGAGCCACCCACGGGCAGGTCGATCAGTGCATCGATGTTGCCCACGCCGGTCGCCGGACAGCTCGCGCCGCCCGCAGCCGTGCAAGTCCAGCTCGCTGCCGTCAGCTCGGGCGGCAGCAGATCGACCACACGGGCCCCGACCACCGCCTCCGGACCGGCATTGGTGACCAGGATGACGTAGCTGCTGGGCTGGCCGGCCGGCAGGATGCGCAGGCCGTTGCGCTTGGTGATGCCGAGGTCGGCGCCGCTGGCGATCACCTGGTGCGGCGTCGTCGCCGTGCTGGCGTTGTAGTTGGCATCGCCGAGGTAGCGCGCCTCGATCACGAAGCTGCCCGTGGCCTTCGGCACGAAGGTGCAGCTCAGGTTGGGCAGCGTCACGCCACAACTGGCCGAGCCGTCGGTGATCAGCACTTCGCCGCCCGGTGTACCGCCACCCGGCGCCACCGCAGCGACGCTGAAGCGTACGGTGATCGCCTGGCCCGGCAGCGAGGGATCGGGCGTGTCCTCGATGATGGTGATCGTGGTGTCCGCGCGCTCGACCGCATGCGGCACGATCGCCGAGTTGCTCGGCCCGAAGAAGCCCTCGCCGAGGAATCGCGCCTGCACCGCCGTGTTCAGTGCCGCGGTGCCGATGAGGTCGCAGAAGTTGCCCTCCGCGAGGTCGATGAGGCAGGTCTGGCCGTCGTTGAGCTGGCGCACCTCGACCTGGCCGCTGCCGATGATGAACTTGCCGTCATCGACGTCGACGCTCACGCGATAGGGCTGGCCGACCACGCTGGTTGCCGGCGTAATGCCGGTGATGGTCGTGACCGTCGGCAACAGGTTGATCACCCCGAGGCTGTCGGTGCCGCTGCTGGTGACGAAAGCCGAGTTGCCCGGATCGTAGCTTCCCGACACCGACCGGATGCCGGCAGGCGCCACCGCCGTCAGCAGACAGGAGCCGCTCGCCACATTGGCGCCACTGGCACTCAGCGTCGCCACGCAGCTACCCATCTGGTCGTCGCTGACATCGACCGTGCCCAGCGGCACGAAGGGCGCCGCCGAGGTCACGGTGACTTGTACCGCGTACTGGGCGTTGAGCGGCTGGTCCGGGCCGGCCTCGATCACCGTGGAGGTGTCGTAGAAGCTGGCTTCGGAGCTCTTGCCGTTGCCATCGGTCGCGACGACCACGATGGTGTCCTCGGGAGCAAGGACGACTGATGCCGGGAAGCTGAGCGCGGCATTGCAGGGCGTGTCCGGCGTCGGACAAGTGGTCGAGCCCAGCAGCACCGCCGGCTCATCGCCATCGGCCTTGTAGAAATCGACCGTCATCGGGTAGTTCCCGGTCAGCGTCGGCGTGTCGATCTCGACGGTGAGCGTCGCGCTGTCGCCCGTGGGCGCCAGCGAGTAAGCCGTGACCCTCGGGAAGTTCTGCAGGCCGTTCGGACCGGTGTCGCCGTCACCCGGATCGTTGGCGGTGCGGCCGTCACCACCGAGGTCGATGCCGAGGCCTCCGTTGAGGAAGATCTCGTTGCCACTGATCGTCAACCGACCCAGGTCCGCGTGGGTGGCGAGCACGCCATTGCCGGCATTGTGTGCGATGCGGTTCTTGTCGCCGGGCAACACGCCACCGATGGTCAGCAGGCCACTGGCCATGGTCGACACGTTCACGCCGTTGCCGCCATTGCCGAGCGGGCTCAGGTCAACCGCCACGCCGATCCAGTTGCCCAGCACGAATGAACCGTCGAAGCAGGCTCCGTTGGACAGCGGGCAATCGAAGCGGATGCCGTCCTGGGCGTTGCCGGCGATGATGTTGCGGTCATCAGGCAGCGGGCCGCCGATCAGCACCGGCAGCGCGAGATTGGTGGACACGGCGATGCCGGCGAGCGCATTGGGCCGCGCCGTGACGCCATCGGGCGCGGTGCCGATCAAGTTGCCCCTGATCTCGACCGGGCCGCCGGAGATCGTCGAATCCACCGAGATGCCGTGCTGCAGGTTTCCTGCGATCACATTGACGCCGGCCGGCGTGCCATCGCCGACCTGGGTAAGGCCGCCATTGACCGAAACACCCACCTGCTGCCCGGCAGGCGCCACGCTGCCATCGGCGCGCAGGCCGAGGAAGTTGCCGGCGATCACGTACTGGTTGTCCGAGCCGCCCTGGGTCACGATGCCGGTGCCGCAGCCGAAGGTGGCGATGCCGAGCACCGCCGAGCCCGAGGCCATGCCGTCGAGGACGAGGCAGGGCGAACCGCTCAGGGTCCCGCCGTCGATCTCGATGCGCAGCGCGGCATTGCTGCCCTGGCCGGCGCCCGGGCCGGTCGTCGAGGGCGCCGCCCCTGGCTGGCTGTAGCCGTCGATGATCACGCTGTCGAAGATGGCGGGCAGCGGAACCGACGGCGCGATCGTGCAGGCGCCACCGGGGCCGGTGCACTGGCCGGCGGGGATCGCGAATTCGATCACATCGGGTCCGCCGTTGCCGTTGGCGGCGAGGATTGCATCGCGCAGCGTGCACTCGATGGCGTCGCAGACCCCGTCGCCGGGATCGGCCGTGGTGTTCACCACCAAGGGCGCGGCCACCGGCACCAGCGTCACCGCATTGGCATCGTATTGGAGGCCGTAGCCGGCGAAGGGCTGGGTCTCGGAGCCGAAGGTGCCGGTGACTCCGGCCGCCGCGTTCAGGAACTCGTAGGTGTCCGGAGGCGTCGGCACGAAGCCGTCGTCGACGATCACCACCGCTCCCGCCAACTCGGCGCTGCCGGTGACGACCAGGCGATCGGCCGAACTGCCCGCCACGAAGCCGCCGATGTTGATCTCGAGCGTGCCACCGGCTTGTTGCTCGTAACCGCCGTTGATCGTCAGCACCTCGCGAAGGAGGCTGCCTTCGCTGCCGAACGGGACCAGGAGTGTCCCGGGTGCGACGGTGCCAGCGATATTCGTGAGCTGCCCATTGACCTGACCGCCACCCGTCAATCCGCCGCCGTCAAGGAAAAGACCCGCCGGCACATCGAGCGTGGCGCCCGCGGCGACACGGATCACACCGAGCGACTGCGTCCTCGTTTCCACGCCGTCGATCACCAACTGCCCTCCTTCGACGACAAGAGCGCCGTCGACGAGCAGCGGCTGTGTCAATTGCAGCGGCACGATGTCGGTGCCGGTCTTGCGCAGCAAGCCCCGCACGGCCACGCCCAGCGAGGCGCAAGGCTGGATCCGGTCGCCGCATGCCAGCGTCGACAATCCGGACACCAGCAATGAGCCACCCGACTCGATCTCGATCAGGCCCGCATTGTCGACACGCAGGGTGCCTCCCGGCCAGGATGCCGAGCCTTCGATGCGCAAGCCTCCTTCCAGCAGCAGCAAACCACCCTGCAAGTCTCCGATCGTGGCGATGGCACCGGACGCCAGCCGCAAGGCGGGCGCCGGGCCTTCGGGAGCAGGCGGCAAGCCTCCGACCTGCACCGTACCTCCGGCCCAGGTCAGGTTCGAAGTGACCGATACATCGACTGGACTGGTCAATACACCGGAGCTTGCCAGCTCCAGGCTGGTCAAGCTGACTGGTGTTCCGCTCTGCAGGCGCAAGAAGGCAAAGGCGCCCTCCGGCGACGACGCGCTGCCGCCCCGACGCGTCGCAGCCCGCCCACCGAAGGGATCGCCGATCACGGCGGAGGCCGGACTGAAGCCGCCCAGCACCGTGTAGTCGGCGCCAAACGTGACCTCGACCTGCCCGGCTCCCGAAATCGAGCCGGTCGGCCCCAAGGTGCGCACGGCGCTGTCCAACACCATCCGCGTCGTCGCCGCGAGCTGGTAGCTGCCGTTGTCGGTACCCGGACCGAACAGGAACACTCGACCGGATTGCAGGTCATAGAGCCCGTCGTTGTCGAAATTCACTTCGATGTATTGCTCGGTCAGCAC
>JANJUH010000422.1 GCA_024710675.1 Lysobacterales bacterium | reverse complement strand
AGGCGGTCGCGGCACGAAAAAGGCGCGGGATTTCTCCGGGACCGTCAGCTCGATCGTGCGCTGCTTGCGTTCGCGCTGCACCACGACACGGATCTTCTCGCCAGACTCCTGTCCGCGCATCTGGCGCAGGGCCTCGCGCGGACTGGTGACCTCCTTGCCATTCACCGACAGGATCACGTCGCCCGACTCGAGCCCGGCGTATTCCTTGTCGACTTCCAGCACCAGCGCCCCCTCGCTCACGCCGAAGTACTTGGCCAGCCCCGGGTTCAGCGAGGACAGGCGCAGTCCGGCGGAGTTTCCGAAGGCGAAGGTGAAGGCTTCGCTCATGCCCTCGGCCTCGTCGAAGCGGCGTTCGACCAGGGCCTCGATGTTGCGTTCGAAGTCCGGCGGCAACACGCTCTCCATCGCGGAATCGTCCGTGAACCAGCGCATGCCCGGTCCACGCGCGAATTCGATGCCACCCTGGCGCGCCGCGGTCACCGTGGCCTTGCCCGAGCGGCCGTCGCGCAGGTAGCCGATGTCGACGGCATCGCCGTCCTTCAGGCCGCGCAGCGCCGCGCGCAAGCCAGCCATCGGCTCGTCGCCGCCGATGTCCTTGCCGCGCACGCTGGTGATCACATCGCCCGCCTTCAAACCGGCCTTGTCGGCGGGGCCACCGGGGGTGACGCCGGCGACGGCCACGCCTTCCTGACGAGTGTCTCCGAGCACCACGCCGATCACGGCACGATCCGGATCTCCGAGGTAGCGAAAAACCTGCACGCGGGCATCCTCCGAGCCCATTTCGGCGGACAGCCGCGCGACCTCGCGGCTGAGGCGCGCCAGTTCGGACTGCGCCTTGCGCAATTCCTCACGCGCCTTGGCGCGTTGCTCCTCGGCACCGGCGCGTTCGCGTTCGGCGTCGGCCCGTGCGTCCTCGGCCTCGGCCCTTGCCGCCGCAGCCGCCGCGCGAGCCTCTTCGGCGGCAGCGCGCTCGCTTGCGCTCTGCGCTGCCAGTGGATTGGCTCCCGCCAGCAGGATGGCCACAGCCAGCGCCGTCATCGTCATTTCGCGTCTCATCGTCATCGTCCTCGCATCGTTCGGGTGGAAACCAGCCGCTGCGCGCGGGCGCCGCGCGGGCAGCGGACGGCGGGTGGTCAGTACAGGCTGGCCTGCATCAGCAAGCTGCCGGTGTCGGTGCCGGTAGTGCTCTTCAATTCCTCGAGCAGGCGCACGCGTTCGCGCCACAGCGCGTGGCGATCACCGCCGGGAGCGGTCAGGCCGACATCGACCAGGGTCAATTCGTCCTCGATCGCGTGTTCCAGCGCGTAACGGAACTCGTCGACCTCGGGATTGGCGGCGCGCAGCGCGTGGATCTCGCCCTCGAGTTGCTGCGAGCGCGCCTTCAGGCTGTCGAGCTCGGCATCGGCGACGCGTACCGGTGCTGCCGGCGCGACGCCCAGATCCGGCGAACCCAACCACAGCGGACTCGCCAGCGCGACCAAGCCGAGGCTCGCCGCCAGCGCCAGCCAGGGCCACAGCGGACGGGCGGGTGTCGCTTTCGCAGCGACCATGCGGGCGCGGATCGCGGGCCAGGCATCGGCCGGCGGCGCTTCCAGCGGCAGGGCCCTGAGCGCGGCGCTCAGGCCGGGATCGTGGCGGGGTTCCATGTGCCGTCCTCCTCCTTGACCAACTCCCGCAGCCGCGCACCGGCGCGCGCGAGTTGCGATTTCGAGAAACTCACGCTGCGCTCGAACTGGCGCGCGATCTCCTCGTGCGAATAGCCCTCGACGTGGTACAGCCAGAGCACCGCGCGCGAGACCGGCGGCAGCTTGCCGAGCGCGCGCATCAGGTCCTGCGCATGCAGGCCGGCCAGCGGATCGTCCGAGGGATGGCCGGCTTCTTCGACGAACTCGCTGTCCAGCGATTCGAAAGGCCGCCGCCCGCGCAGGCGCATCAGCGCCAGGTTCACGACGATGCTGCGCAGCCAGCCCCAGAACGGCGCCTCGCCGCGAAACTGCGCGATCTGCTCGAAGGCTTTCAGGAAGGCGTCCTGCAAGAGATCGTAGGCCTCGCTCTCGTTCTGCAGCAGCCTGAGCGCCAGCGTGTAGACCGGCCGGTTGAAGAGCCGGTAGACCTGCTCGAAAGCCTCCAGATCGCGCCGTTTCAGGCGGGCGATCTGCAACTCCGGCACGTCGATGGCAAAGGACGAGGCGCTCATGCCTGATAGAGATGCAGGAAAGGGGCCAAGGGTCGCGGGAGTTTGTAACGGTTTGGGTCTGTGGAAGAGCGGGGCTGGGGGCTGGGGGCTGGGAAAAGCCCGCCTGACGATTCCGCATACCGTCAACGGAGGCCCCGCGAGAAAAGCGTCGGCATGAATGCCGACCCACAGGCTGGCGATGCTCCGGGTGGGTCCGGATTCATCCGGACGCTCTTCGCCAACCCATCCAATGCCAGAATCCGCGGCCCCGCCACACCAGGGTCACGGCATGCGCATCATCTCGCTGAATCTCAACGGCCTGCGCTCGGCCAAGCGCAAGGGCGCGCTCGAGTGGTTGGCGGCGCAGGGCGCCGATGCGATCTGCTTGCAGGAAACGCGCCTCCAGGCGGGAGAAAGGGAGCGCGAGGATTTCGGCA
>JANJUH010000019.1 GCA_024710675.1 Lysobacterales bacterium | reverse complement strand
CGCCCAGGCCGACGAAGGAAGTGCGCATGGAAATTCTCCCGGAAAGAGCGATGGCCGATGTTCGCACACGGGGGTGGAGTGGGCCGTCGGGACAACGAAAGCAACAGCGGGGCTGGGGGCTGGGGGCTGGGGCGCTCCGATCAGATTGATGGGTGCTGATGTAGGAACGCCTTTGTGGCGCGACTTTCGGGCGACACCATCTCGCGTCCAGCGCGCTCCCACACCATTGCGTGGCCACCTGGCCACCCTCACATCCCCGCAGCCATCTCCTCCAGCGCCATCAGCTGCTCTTCCCAGAAGCGGGCCTGCGCGGCGTAGGGGAAGGCGCGCGGGAAGGCGGGATCGTCGTAGCGCGCGCTGAGCCAGCCGGCGTGGTGGACCATGCGCAGCGCGCGCAAGGGTTCGATCAGCGCCAGCTCCGACCAGTCGAAGGGCCGGAAGGTCTCGTAGCCGGCGACGAGGTCACCGACCGCCGCGCGCCGCTCCTCCTCGTCACCGGGCAGGAGCATCCACAGGTCCTGGATCACCGGGCCCGTCAGGCAGTCGTCGAAGTCGACGAACAAGGGCCCCGACTCACCCCACAGCAGGTTGCCGCGATGCAGGTCGCCGTGCAGGCGCAAGGCGCGGGCCGGGTGGGCCGCGAATGCCGCGCGCACACGGCCGAGCAGCGCACGCACCGAGCGTTCGTAGCGGCCGCGCAGGCCCTCGGGCAGCAGCTCGCCCGCGAGCGTGGCGGCCAGGGCCGCGTCGCCCAGGCGCTCGACACTCAGCCGCGGTCGCACACGGAAAGCTTGCCGCGCGCCGATCAGGTGCAGGCGTGCGACCAGCCGGCCCAGCCACTCGAGGTGCTCGCTCGACTCGAGGTCGGGTGAGCGACCCGCCAGGCGCGGGAACAGCGCGACGCGGCACTGCAGCACCCCGTCGCCCTCGAGCTCGAGCGCGATCGTCGACAGCGTCGCGCCATCGGGGCCGGCCAAGGGCGCCGCCACCGGTAGCTCGGCCGTTTCCAGTTCGGAGAGGAAGCTGTGCTCCTCGGCAATCTCGGCATCGCTCCAGCGTCCGGGCCGGTAGAACTTCGCGATCACCGGCTCCGCGCCCTCGCGCCCGACCTGGTAGACCCGGTTCTCGAAACTGTTGAGCGCGAACAGGCGGCCGTCGCAGGGCACGCCAAGGCGCTCGACCGCATCGAGCACGCGCTCGGGCGTCAGCGCATCGAAGGGATGCGTGCCGCTCATCCGGCTTCCTTCGGCAGGACCATCAGCGTCAGCCGCGCGAGGCAGGCGAGCTTGCCCTTGTCGTCCTCGATCCGGATCTCCCAGACCTGGGTGGCGCGCCCCACATGCACCGGGCGCGCGGTGCCGGTCACGAAGCCGTCCCTGACCGCACGCAGGTGATTGGCGTTGATCTCCAGGCCCACCACCTTCTCGCCACTGGCGAGCCAACCGGCCATGCTGCCCAGCGATTCGGCCAGCAGCACATTGGCGCCGCCATGCAGCAATCCGTAGGGCTGGCGGGTGCGCTCATCGACCGGCATCCGGCCGCGCAGGTAGTCCGGCCCGATTTCGGTGTACTCGATGCCGAGGTGGGTGTCGGCCGAGCCCGCAGACCAGCGGGCCAGATCCTCGAGGCTCACTTGCTGCTTCCAGATCGACATGGGGCGCTCCTGAAATGCTTCGATCGGTCGATGCTAGGTGTTTCTGGTGCCGCGCCCGGGGTTCCGAAGGGGCAAGGGAAAGGGGGCAGGGGACCCGGTTGGCGTCATGGTCGGACCGCGCCGCGGCTTTCGACCCCCGCCCCCTGCCCCTTGCCCCTCGCTTCTTCCCCCGCACTACGCGACTCCGGCGCAATGCGGGCATGATGCGGCCCGGAAGCCATTGCCGCGAGTGGCGTGCAAGCGAAGCCGCCCGCCGCCGGTCCAGACCCGCATCGCCTGCCGGAGACGCCCGTGACCCCTGCCACCCGCCGCTGGCTGCTGCTGGCCCTCGTCGCCGCCGCGATCGCCGTGTTCTTCCTGCTCGATCTCGACCGCTTCCTGTCGATCGAGGTGCTGCGCGAGCGCCGCGCCGAACTGGAGGCGCTGATCGCGGCCCGCCCGCTTGCCAGCGCCGCGATCTTCTTCACGATCTACGTCACCGCGACCACGCTGTCGCTGCCCGCGGCCGGCGTGCTGACGCTGGCCGGCGGCGCGCTGTTCGGCTTCGGCAGCGGCGTGCTGCTGGTCGCGGCGGCCGCCACGCTCGGCGCCACTTTCGGGATGCTGCTGTCACGCACCCTGTTCCGCGAGCTGGTGCAACAACGCTTCGGCCCGCGCCTGCGTGCCATCGACGAGGGCCTGGCGCGCGAGGGCGCTTTCTACCTCTTCGCGATGCGGCTGATTCCCGCTTTTCCCTTCTTCCTGATCAACCTCGCGATGGGCCTCACGGCCCTGCGCGTCTGGACCTTCGTCTGGGTGACCTTCCTCGGCATGCTGCCGGCGACCTTCGTGCTGGTCTATGCCGGTACCGAGCTGGCCCGGATCACCTCCCTGCGCGGCCTGTTCTCGCCCGGCCTGATCGGCGCTTTCGCTGCGATCGGTCTCTTGCCCTTGGCGGCCAAGCGCTTCGTCGACTGGCTGCGCGCACGCCGCGTCTATGCGCGCTTCCGCAAGCCGGCGCGCTTCGACTACAACCTGGTGGCGATCGGCGCCGGCTCGGCCGGCCTCGTCACCAGTTACATTGCCGCCGCCGGCAAGGCCAGGGTCGCGCTGATCGAGCGCCACAGGATGGGCGGCGATTGCCTCAACACCGGCTGCGTGCCGAGCAAGGCGCTGATCCGCACGGCGCGTCTGGTCGCCGATGCGCGCCGCGCTTCGCACTTTGGCGTGCGCGGGATGACGGTCGACTTCGACTTTGCGGGGGCCATGGAGCGCGTGCAGCGCGTGATCCAGGACATCGAGCCGCACGATTCGGTCGAGCGCTACACGGGTCTGGGCGTCGAGTGCATTGCTGGCGATGCGCGGCTGGTGGATCCGTGGACTGTCGAGGTCGACGGCCGCCGCATCACCGCGCGCTCGATCGTCATCGCCACCGGCGCGCGGCCGACCGTTCCCGATCTGCCCGGCCTCGAGGCCATCGAGTACCTGACCAGCGATACGGTCTGGTCACTGCGCGAGCAACCGGCGCGCCTCGTCGTGCTCGGCGGCGGGCCGATCGGCTGCGAGCTGGGCCAGTGTTTTGCGCGGCTGGGATCGGCGGTGACGCTGGTGCAGCGACCGGCGCGACTGTTGCCGAAGGAGGATCCGGAGGCGGGCGAGGCGGTCAAGGCCGCCCTCGAAAGCG
>JANJUH010000377.1 GCA_024710675.1 Lysobacterales bacterium | reverse complement strand
CGGAGCGGACAGGCCGGGCCGGGGCAGCCGGATCGCCCGGCGTGCAGGAACTCGCCGAGGCGGTCGGCATGGGTACGCACGCCGCTGGCGCCAGCCGAGGATCCGCTCAGCAGCACCGTCCTGGCATCGTCGAGGTCGGGCAATGCGCGATGCTGGCCGCCGGGACCCTCGTAGGCCACGACGCCGATCCCGCCGCGGAGGCGGTCGATGACGGCATCGACGATCGAGGCCCCCAGGAAGTGAATCCGGTAGCGGACCGGAGAACCGGCGGCTTCGCTCTCGGCGACCTGGTCGCGGACCGTGCCGGCCCAGCCGTCGGAACTGCAGTAATAGAGGAAGGCGTGGTTCCAGTCGGCGAAGGGATTGCGCGCGTCGGGGCTGAGGATGCCGCCGGCGGCAATGCCGCGCTCGGGCGCAAAATGACTCGACAGCTTGTTGGCGCCGAAGTTGCCGTCGCGGCCGCGCCAGCGCGCGTGGCATTGCTCGGCGCTGTTGCAGCTTCCACCTCCCTGCAGGTAGATGATCCAGTGGTTGCGGCTGGCCTCCGAGCGAGCCGCGCGGACGTACAGCGCCACCGGTGAGCCATCGGCGCAGATGGCGTCCGGATAGTGCTCGGTGGGAACTTCGACACGGAACAGGTCGTTGCCAGCGGCGACACCCCCAGCGCCCGGGATGCCCCGTCCAAAAGCCTCGGGAAGGGTGGGCAACTGGGCGGGCAAGGCTCCCGATGCAATCAACATCAGGGCCGCGAGAAGTGGACGATGCATGGCCGCTTTCCAGACGGGTCAACCCCGCCAACGTCGGCGGGCGGTATCCGTTGACACGGCTTGTCGCCGCGCCCGGGGCCGTGACCTGCGGCAGTTGAGCGGGTCCTCCATGCGTGGCGATCCTGTGACCCTCTGGACCGAGGAGCAGGCGAGGGCATGGCGGTCACCGCATGGTTACTGATGGCCCATCTGGCCGGCGGCCTGCCGGCGGCTGGCGTCGCGGATCCCACGCGCCTGGTGATCACGGATCCGCTGCCGATGGCAGCGCTCGATCGTGAGCGCCGGCTGCGGATCTACCTGCCGCCGGGCTATGCCCGGTCCGATCGCCGCTATCCGGTGATCTACCTGCATGACGGCCAGAATCTCTACGACGACGCGACCGCCTACGCCGGTGAGTGGGGCCTCGACGAGGCGCTCGATGACCATGCCCGTCGGACGGGCATCGAGCTGATTGCAGTCGGCATCGACAATGGCGGCGAGAAGCGGATGAACGAGCTGAGTCCCTGGCCGCATCCGGAGCATGGCGCGGCCGAGGGCGAGGCCTACCTGTCCTTCCTTGTCGACACCGTCAAGCCCTGGGTGGATGCGCACTACCGCACCGATCCGCAGCCATCCGCCACGGCCATCGTGGGTAGTTCGATGGGCGGGCTGATGTCGCATTACGCGGTGCATGCCCGCCCGGATGTGTACGGGCGGGCGGGTGTGTTGTCGCCCTCGTACTGGTTTGCGCCCCCGGTTTACGAATGGACGCTCACGCGCCCCTTGCCCTCGGCTGCGCGCCTTTACCTCTACATGGGTGGCGCGGAAGGGCCGGAGATGGTGTCGGACACCGAGCGGATGGCGGCTATCGTCGAGGCGGCTCCGGCAGCGGTTCGCCGGGTCAAGATCCCATGGGCCGGACACAATGAGGCGGCATGGCGGGCCCAGCTCCCGGCGCTGCTCGGATGGCTATACCGGGCGGATGGGGAGCCCGCAACGGCGAGGCCTGCACCCTCTGCGCCAGCTGGCCACTGACTCGCGGCCCTGCCGGCGTCTCACTCGAATCCGTTGGCGAACAGTCCGCTCATCCCCGAGGCCGGGATCAGCGCGACATCGTCCACATACACGACCTGCGGATTCGCCGGCGGTGCGCCGCTCGCATCCTGGATGTTGATCCGTTCGAAGGGCCCACTGTAGCTCATCGGCGGCTCGGCCAGACGGATCACGACCTCTCGGTAGCTGCCGGCGGTGATCGCACCGCCACTGACGAACTGGGCGAGCGGCAGGTCGCGGTGCAGGGTGGCGCCGGTCTGCAGGGAGATCTGCAGTTGCTCGTTGCCGGCCGTGCCGCGGATCCAGAAGCGCAGCTCGGGGAACTGCGCGGCAGTGATGGCGGCGCCGGGCTTGGCGAAGGACAGGCCCTTGAAGCTGTCGGCGTCGAATCGGACGGCGCGCGGGCCGCTGCGCGGTGCTTGGGTGTTGGCCATGTCGACCGTGCCCCAGGAGAAATCCTGCCAACCGTTGTCGAGTTGGTCGCTGTAGATCGACTGGGACTGAGGTGGTGGTCCGCCGCCGCCCTGGCGGGAGAAAAACGCCCAGCTCGCCTGCGCCGAGCCAGCCCAGATCGAGTGACCCATGGCAGGGATCGAGCACCAGCCCGCGTCGCGCTGGCAACCCTGGTAGAGCACGCAGGGCGAGGGCGCGAAGGCCTGGGTGTTGGCGCTGCAGCCGAGCGTGGCGGTGACGTTGTTGCGGATCGAGATGCCGGTCGCGTAGCTGACCCCGGGTGTGTTGTCGGCCTCGCCCCACAGCAGCATGGTCGCCGGCAGGGCGCAACTGAGGCCGCCGTTGCCGGTGTAGGTGAAGTCGTCGTCGATCGGGTACAACGAGCCGGCATTGACGGCCACGCCACGGATCTCGTCGCTTTCCATCCGGCAGGCGAGCGCGTTCGCCATGGTGCCGCCACCGCTGAAGCCGGCGAGGAAGACCCGTTGCGGGTCGATGGCCAGCTCGTTCTGCAGCAGCGCGGTCACGTCGCGCACGAACTGGACCTCGCGACTGCGACCGTTGGCCGTGAAGTACTCGAAGGTGCCGCCGGGTGCGTCCGGATAGACAAAGACCGCCGCGCCGGCGGCCTGTCCCTCGATCGGCAGCCCGGCGCGGATGCCGGTGCCGTTGCCGCCGTCGCCATGGAGGACGAAGACCAGCGGCTTGCCGGCCGTCCCGTTGGTGGGTGTGGCCTGGACGAAGGGGCGCTGCAGGCCACTGGAGACGATCGAGCGGTTCTGGGTGGTGTACTGGGCCAGCAGCTCGCCGCTCCAGCAGCAGCCGATCAGCAGGGCGAGGAGCGGAATGGTGATGCGTGCCATGCGGAACTCCGGGCGAGGGGCAGAAGGGCCCGATGCGCTGCTCGTCGGGCGTAAGCTGGCCGTTCATACCGAGTGGAGTCACGACGATGACAGATCCAGCGACGATTTCCCCCGGCGAACAGGGCCGCGATCAGGCGGCAAGGGCGCCGGATGTGCTCTGGGGCAAGCAGACCGAGCGGGCAATCGAGAACTTCCCGATCAGTGGCCAGCCACTGCCGCGCGCCCTCATCGCCGCGCTGGGCCTGCTGAAGGCCGCCGCCGCCGGCGCCAATGCCCGTGTGGGCCATCT
>JANJUH010000016.1 GCA_024710675.1 Lysobacterales bacterium | reverse complement strand
AGGGCTGGTGCGAGCACGCCCTGTTGCCCGCGGGCTGGTCACACGGTGTGCAGCTGCGGGCCGGGGCCGATGGCTGCTGGCAAGTGGTGGTCGCTGGCGTGGAGCGCGGAGAGCTGCCACTGATAGGCCGCTATGTGCTGCCGGGCATGCCGAACCTGCACTCGCATGCCTTCCAGCGCGCGATGGCTGGCCACGCCGAGCGCTACGGGCGGCCCGACGACAGCTTCTGGACCTGGCGCGAGGAGATGTACCGCCACGCCGGGAGGATCTCGCCGGAGCAACTGCACGTGATCGCGCGCTGGCTCTATGCCGAATTGCTGGAGTGCGGCTACACGCGTGTGGCCGAGTTCCACTACCTGCACCACGACCCCGAAGGTCGCCCGTATGCGCCGGCGACAGCGATGGCGGATGCCCTGGTCGCGGCGGCCGGCGAGGTCGGCATCGGCCTGACGCTGTTGCCGGTCCTGTACCAGCGCGGCGGCTTCCGCGACGAGCCGCTGGCCGATCGGCAACGGCGCTTTGCCTTCGCCACCGACGATTTTCTCCGATTCGTGGAGGAACTCGATGGCCGCGCAGGGATCCGGGTCGGCTGCGCGATCCATTCGCTGCGTGCGGTCGGCGAGGCGGCGCTGGCGCAACTGCTGGCCGATCCGCTGCTGGCCGCCACGCGGCGGCCGATCCACATCCACATCGCCGAGCAGCGGGCGGAGGTCGAGGCCTGCCTCGCCGCGCACGGCCGCCGGCCGATCGAGCGGCTGTTCGAGCTGGCCGCGGTCGATGCGCGCTGGTGCCTGGTCCACGCGACTCACCTGGTCGAGGGCGAACTCGCGCAGGTTGCCGCCAGCGGCGCGGTGGTCGGCCTGTGCCCGAGCACCGAGGCCAACCTCGGCGACGGGCTGTTCCCGCTGGCGGCCCTGCGTCGCGCCGGCGGCGCCTGGGGCATCGGTTCGGACAGCCACGTCGGTATCGATCCACGCGAGGAGCTGCGCTGGCTGGAGTACCAGGCGCGTCTTGCGACGCTCGGGCGCACCGTACTGGCCGACGCCGGGCGGCCAGACGTCGCGCTGAACCTGTGGTCGGAGGCCGTGGCCGGCGGGGCGCGCGCGCTCGGCGCCGGGGCAGCGGGTCTGGCCGTGGGCGCCGATGCCGACTGGGTCGTGCTCGATGAGGACGACCCGGTGCTCGCGGCGGGCTGCGCGGAGGCGGCCTTGCCGGCGTGGCTGTTCGGCAGCGCCCGCCATCGCCTGCGTGAAGTGGGTGTGGCCGGCCGTCGCCTGGCCGATATGGGCGGATTGCCGGGTCGCGAACGCTGGGCTGCCGACTACCGGCGGGTCATGGCTGAACTGCGGGACTGAACAGCGGGCCCGGTTTCTCAGAATGCATTCAGCGCTGCGCTGTTGTAATCAGGGGCGATGGCCTCATCCGAGTCCTGCACGGAGTACCCGATGCGCGCGACCCTGATTCCCGTCCTCCTGGTGCTCGCGGGTGCCGCCAGTGCCCAGCCGCGTGACTACTCGTCCGCCTATGCGCCGGAAGACGAGAACAGTCGCGTGGTCTACGCCGATGTGTTGCGCGTGGACCCGGTCTTCGAGACCTACCGTGTCAGCGAGCCGCGCGAGGAGTGCGAGGACGTCGAGGTGCGTCGCCAGGGCAGTCGTTACGACAACACCAACACCGGCACCATCGTCGGCGCGATCGTCGGCGGTGCACTCGGCAACCAGGTGGGCAGCGGCAGTGGCCGCAAGGCCGCCACGGTCGCCGGTGCGGTGATCGGCGGAGCGGTGGGCCGGGAGGTCGACGCCAACGACAATCGCCCGGGCAGTTATCGGTCGGTGGAAACCCGTTGTCGCGTGATCGACGACAGCTACGACGAGCGCCGCATCGTCGGCTACGACGTCGAGTACCGCTACCGCGGCGAGGTCTTCTTTTCGCGCCTGGGCTACGATCCGGGCGAGAAATTGCGCGTCCGCGTCTCGGTGGAGCCGGTCGACCCCTGATCGGGTGGCGAGCTTCGGCAGCACCGAATCGACGGCGCCCACGGGCGACGTCATCATTTTGGGCCGGCGACCAGCCATAACCCCTTGTCGTCATTCCGGCGACCGGAATGACGGCATCCCTTATCAGTGCTCTGGGGCGCGACCGTCGCGCCACGAAGTCGCGCCACAAGTGCGCTCCCACAACTGCATCTGATCTTCGGTGCACTCTTTGGGTCCTTTGCGTCCTTTGCGGACCGATGCTTTCCCCCAGCCCCCAGCCCCGCTCCTGCTGTCCCGCTCCTCCTCCAATGCAATCGAATACGCAAGCCTACCGACGAAGGTGGGGCTGGCCTATGCTGCGACGCGTCAACGGAGTGCTTCGACGAGCCGGTCAGGGCCGTCTGGTCCAAGCTCTCCAGCCATGCAGGAATCCCGATGAGCCGCGCCCACAACTTCAGCGCCGGTCCCGGCGCCTTGCCCGAACCCGTCCTCCGTCGCGTGCAGGAGGAGTTGCTCGAGTGGCGCACCGCGCGCGCCTCGGTGATGGAGATCTCCCACCGCGACAAGGTCTTCGTCGAACTGGCCGAAAAGGCCGAGGCCGACCTGCGCGAGATCCTCGGCGTTCCGGCGAACTACAAGGTGCTGTTCCTGCAGGGTGGCGCGACGACCCAGTTCGCGCTGCTGCCGATGAACCTTGCCGCGCCCGGTCAGGCGGCTGACTACGTGGTCACCGGCGCCTGGGGCGAGAAGGCGGCCAAGGAAGCCAAGACCCTGTGTGGCGTGAAGATCGCTGCCAGCAGCGAGGCGCAGAACTTCACGACGGTGCCGGACGTGGCGTCCTGGAAGCTCAGCGACGATGCCGCCTTCCTCCATGTCACGCCCAACGAGACCATTCACGGCGTCGAGTTCTACGACCTGCCGGCGGCCTCGGCAGCGGTCGTCGCCGATGTCTCCAGCACGATCCTGTCGCGCCCGCTCGATGTGTCGAAATACGGCGTGCTCTACGCCGGCGCGCAAAAGAACATCGGTCCGTCCGGCATCACCGTGATGATCGTCCGCGAGGACCTGCTGGCGCGCCAGCCGCGGCCACTGCCGCAGATCCTCAACTACAAGGCGCACGCCGACAACGGCTCGATGCTCAACACGCCACCGACCTTCGCCTGGTACGTCTCGGCGCTGGTCTTCGAGTGGATCAAGGGCGAGGGCGGCCTGGCGGCGATCGGCGCGCGCAACCAGCGCAAGGCGCAGGCGCTGTATGCAGCCATCGACGGTTCGGGCGGCTTCTACACGAACAAGGTCGATCCGCGTTATCGCTCTTGGATGAACGTGCCCTTCGTGCTGCCGAATGCCGAACTCGACTCGCCCTTCCTGAAGGGTGCGGAGGCGGCCGGCCTGCTGGGCCTGAAGGGTCACCGCGCCGTCGGCGGCATGCGCGCCAGCATCTACAACGCGACCGGCGAGGCCGCCGTGGCCGCGCTCATCGAGTACATGGGCGAGTTCCAGCGCAAGCACGGGTGAGTTGAAGCGGGGCAGGGGGCAAGGGTCAGGGGCCCAAGCCCAGGCTTCGACCCGACCCTTGCCGAAGTCGTGATCTCCTGCCCCCTGCCCCCTGCCTCCCGCCTCCTGCCCCCTGCCTCCCGCCTCCTGCCCCTTTTCCAAATTTCCGCTTTCCAGGACACACCGATGTTCAACATCCGCACCTACAACAAGATCTCCGCCGCCGGCCTGGCGAAGCTGCCGAAGAGCCATTACCTCGTTGGCGACGCGGTCGATGCACCAGATGCCATCCTGGTGCGCTCGGCCGATCTGCACAACATCGCCGTCAACCCCGAGCTCAAGGCCGTCGCCCGCGCCGGTGCCGGCACCAACAACGTGCCCGTCGCTGAACTCGGCAAGCGCGGCATCGTCGTCTTCAACGCGCCCGGTGCGAATGCCAATGCGGTGAAGGAACTGGTGCTGGCCGGCATGCTGATGTCGGTGCGCAACCTGCACGAGGCGCTCGAGTTCGTGCGTGGCCTCGATCCGAACGATCCCGAGCTCGAGCACAAGGTCGAGGATGGCAAGAAGCGCTTCGTCGGCACCGAGGTGATCGGCCGCACCCTCGGCGTGATCGGCCTGGGCGCCATCGGCGTGCGCGTCGCCAACGCCGCCAAGGGCATCGGCATGAAGGTCATGGGTTTCGACCCGCACATGACGGTCGAGGGCGCCTGGGCGTTGTCGAGCGATGTCACCAAGGCCGGCAGCATCGCCGAGATCCTGGCGAACTCGGACTTCGTCTCGCTGCATTTGCCGCTGAACGCCCAGACCCGCGGCATGATCAATGCACAGGCGATCGGCTCGATCCGAGAAGGCACGGTGCTGCTCAACTTCGCCCGCGAGGGCGTGGTCGACGAGGAGGCGGTGCTGGCCGCGCTCGATTCGGGGCGCCTTGGCCACTACGTCACCGACTTCCCGACGCCGCGCACCGTGGGTCACGCCAAGGTGATCGCCTTCCCGCATCTCGGCGCGTCCACGGCCGAGGCCGAGGAGAACTGCGCGCTGATGGTCGCCGACCAGTTGCGTGACTACCTCGAGAACGGCAACGTCCACAATTCGGTCAATTTCCCGAGCGTGCGCCTGGCCCGCGCCGGTGCGCAACGCCTGACCGTGGCGAACCGCAATGTGCCGAACATGATCGGCCAGCTCTCGCACGTGCTTGGCGAGGCTGGCGCCAACATCGCCCAGATGCTCAACGCCTCGCGCGGCGACATCGCCTACAACATCCTCGATCTCGACCAGCCGATCGGCACCGAGGTGGTGGCGGCGGTCAAGGCGATCGAGGGCATCCTGGCAGTTCGGGTCTTGTAAGCTCCTGATGTGTCCGCAAAGGACCAATAACAGCTCCTCCAACCCCCGCGGATTCGCCATGCCAAAGCGCCAGCAGGAAACGCCCAAGATTTCCCTCGCCGACCTGCGCGGCCGCATCGACGAGGTCGATCGCCAGATCCAGGCGCTGATCGCCGAGCGCGCCGGGTATGCGCGGCAGGTGGGCATCGCCAAGGGGCCGCTGAAGGCCGCGATCGACTACTACCGGCCCGAACGCGAGGCGCAGGTGCTGCGTGGGATCGTCGACCGCAACCAGGGGCCGCTGTCGAACGAGGAGCTGCTGCGGGTCTTCCGCGAGACCATGTCGGCTTGCCTCGCGCAGCAGAATCCGCTGAAGATCGCCTACCTCGGACCCGAGGGCACCTTCAGCCAGACCGCGGTGCAGAAGCACTTCGGTCACTCGGTGATCGCGATCCCGATGGCCAGCATCGAGGAGGTCTTCGGCGAGGTCGAGAACGGCAATGCCGACTTCGGCGTGGTGCCGGTGGAGAACTCGACCGAGGGCTCGGTGCACCACACCCTCGACATGTTCCTCAATACGTCGCTGAAGATCTGCGGCGAGATCGAGCTGCGGGTGCACCAGAACCTGCTCGCCAAGGGCACGGATCTCGCGCAGATCGAGCGGGTCTACTCGCACGCGCAGTCGCTGGCGCAGTGCCGCGGCTGGCTGCGCCGCAACCTGCCGAAGGCCGAGCGCATCGCGGTCAGCAGCAATGCCGAGGCCGCGCGGCGCGCGCGCAATGCCGACGATGCCGCCGCGATCGCCGGCCTCGCGGCCGCGCAGGTCTACGGTTTGCGCGTGCTGGCGCCGAACATCGAGGACCGGCCGGACAACACCACGCGCTTCCTGGTGCTCGGCCGCGAACTGTTCCCGCCCAGCGGCCACGACAAGACTTCGCTCTTGCTCGCGACCAAGGACCAGCCCGGCGCGCTCTACCAGTTGCTGACACCGCTGGCCCAGCAGGGCATCAGCATGACCCGCATCGAATCGCGCCCGGCGCGTGGCGCACGCTGGGAGTACGTGTTCTTCATCGACGTCGAGGGCCACGTCAAGGACCCGAAGCTCGAGGCCGCGCTCGGCGAGCTTGGTCCGGCCGCGGCGCAGTTGCAGGTGCTCGGCTCGTATCCGGCGGCGATTGTCTGAACGGACGGGCGATAGAATCCGCAGGTCGGATGGAGCAGCAGCGATGCGTACGAGCTACACGGCAGTCATCAAGCAGGACGGTTCCTGGTGGATTGGCTGGATCGAGGAGATCCCCGGCGTCAATTGCCAGGAAGCAACGCGCGAGGAACTCGTCGCATCCCTGCGGGAGGCCCTGGGCGAAGCCATCGAGTTCAACCGGCAGGAAGCGAGGGCCGCGGCGGGTTCAGGGTACGAAGAACTCGCGATCGCCCTATGAAGCGGCGCGAGCTGATCGCGCACCTGATGCGTCTGGGCTGCCGATTGTTGCGGGAGGGCGCGCGCCACTCCTGGTGGCACCACCCTGATCTGAACACGCGTTCCGCTGTCCCCCGGCATGCGGAGATCAACGACCATCTGGCCCGCAAGATCTGCCGCGATCTGGGCATACAGGAACCCTGACTTGCGCATCGAAGACCTCGCCGCCCCCGGCGTCCAACGCCTGAAGGCCTACGACCCCGGCTACGACCCGGACACGATCCGGCGCATGCTGGGCCGCGACCGGCTGGTCGAGCTCGGCTCCAACGAGAACGGTTTCGGGCCAAGTCCTCGAGTCCTGGAACTTCTGCGGGCGCAGGATTTCGGCGATGCGATTCGCTACCCGGATGCCGGTGCGCGCCAGCTCAAGGTCGCGATCGCCGCTCGCACCGGCCACGATCCCGCCGGCATCACGCTCGGCAACGGCTCGCACGAGTTGCTGGTGTTGATCGCCGAGACCTTCGTGGCCCCTGGCGACGAGGTGGTGTTCCCGCAGCACGGTTTTGCGGTGTTCAAGCTGGCGGCGATCGGCTCCGGCGGCACGCCGGTCGAGGTGCCCGCGCTGCCGCGCACCGATGCGATGCCGCTGGGCGCCGATCCGGTCGCGATGGCGGCGGCGCTCGGTCCGCGCACCAAGCTCGTGTACCTGGCCAACCCCAACAACCCGACCGGCACCTGGTGGGATCGCGAGACGCTGGCGGGCTTCCTGCGCCAGGTACCCGAGCACGCGGTGGTGGTGATTGACGAGGCCTACCGCGAGTACGTCGACGAAGCGCTGGTACCGGATGCCCTCAGCCTGCGCGAGCTGCACCCGCACCTGGTCGTGACCCGCACCTTTTCCAAGGCGCACGGGCTGGCGGCGCTGCGCGTCGGTTACGCCTTGTCGAGTCCGGCCTTGGCCCAGGTGCTGGAGCGTACGCGCCTGACCTTCAACGCGAACCTGTATGCGCAACGCGCGGCCACGGCGGCCATTGGCGACACGGCGCACCTCGATCACGTCCGCGCTGCCAATGCCACGCAGCGCGATGAGCTGATCGCCGGCATGCAACGCCTCGGCCTGCGCACCTTCCCGACCCAGGGCAACTTCGTGCTGGTCGAGTTCGGCCGGCCGGCCAAGCCGATCGAGGAGGCGCTGCTGCAGCGCGGCGTGCTGGTGCGGCCGATGGGCGGCTACGGCCTGCCGGATTGCCTGCGCATCACGGTCGGCCTGCCCGATGAACATGCGGTCCTGTTCGCCGCCCTGGCCGAAGTCCTGGAGGAATTGCGATGAGTGGCGGCAAGCGCGAATACCGGCTGGCTCCGGCGATGGCCGTGGCCGGCGACTTCGCCGTCCCCGGCGACAAATCGGTCTCGCACCGCTCGGTGATGCTGGGTGCGATCGCTCGCGGCACGACGCGGGTCACCGGCTTCCTGCCTGGAGCCGACACGCTGGCGACGGCGGCGATCCTGCGCCAGCTCGGCGTGCGGATCGAGCGTCCGGGCGAGACCGAGCTCATCATCGAAGGTGTCGGCCTGCACGGGCTGCGCGGCAGCGCGCAGGATCTCGATTGCGGCAACGCCGGCACCGCGATGCGCCTGCTCGCGGGGTTGCTGGCGGGCCAGCGCTTTGCCTCGACGCTGGTCGGCGACGAATCGCTGACGCGCCGGCCGATGCGCCGGGTCCTCGATCCGCTGGCACGGATGGGTGCGCGGATCGAGGCCAGTGCCGCCGGCACCGCGCCGCTGCGCATCGCGCCGGCCGAGCGCCTGGTCGGCATCGACTACAGCTGCCCGGTCGCCAGCGCCCAGGTCAAGAGCTGCGTGCTGCTCGCCGGCTTGTACGCGGAAGGTCAGACCCGCGTCGTCGAGCCGCAGGCCACGCGCGACTACACCGAGCGCATGCTGGCCGCGCTCGGGGCCGACGTCACCGTCGACGGCCTCGCGGTCAGCCTGCGTCCCGGCCGCGAACTCTCGGCGCAACCGATCGCCGTGCCGGGCGATTTCTCCTCGGCGGCCTTCTTCCTGGTCGCGGGCGCGATTGCCGGCAGCGGCGAGCTCTTGGTCCGCAACGTCGGCCTCAATCCGCGGCGGACGGGATTGCTCGACACACTGCTCGACATGGGCGCCGACATCGCCATCGTCGAACGCAGCGAGGTCGCCGGCGAGCCTGTCGGCACGCTGCGGGTGCGACCGTCGGCACTGCGCGGTGTCGACGTGCCGGTGACACGCGTACCGGACATGATCGACGAGTTCCCGGCCTTCGCGATCGCCGCGGCCTGTGCGTCGGGCACCAGTCGTGTGCGCGGCGCGCATGAGTTGCGGGTCAAGGAAAGTGATCGGATCGCCGCCGTTGCGCGCGGGCTGGAAGCGCTGGACGTGGCGGTGCAGGAGCATCCCGATGGGCTCGATATCGATGGCCGATCTCGCCTCGGTGGCGGCAGCATCGACAGCCATGGCGATCACCGTATCGCGATGAGCTTCGCGCTGGCATCCTTGCGCGCCGAGGCGCCGATCCGGGTGCTCGACGTCGCCAATGTCGACACCAGCTTCCCCGGCTTCGCCGCGCTGGCGGCCGCCATCGGCCTGAACATCACGGTCGAGGAGGGCGGGGAATGAGTGCGGCAGTGCCGGTCATCGCGATCGACGGACCGAGTGGTTCGGGCAAGGGCACGATCAGCCGCGCCGTCGCCCGCGCGCTCGGCTGGCATTTCCTCGATTCGGGTGCGCTCTACCGGGCAGTCGGGGTGGCCGCATTGCGCTCGGGCACGGATCTGGCCGACAGCAAGGCGCTGGTCGAACTGACCGGCAAGGCCGGCATCCGTTTCGAGGATCGTCTCGACGACGAGCCACTGATCCTGCTCGGCGGCGCGGACATCAGCGCGGCGATCCGCTCCGAGGAGGCCGGCATGGCAGCCTCGAAGGTCGCCGCCCAGCCGGATGTGCGGGCCGCGCTGCTGGCGCGCCAGCGCGGCTTCCGGCAGCCGCCGGGGCTGGTGGCCGACGGTCGCGACATGGGTACGGTGGTGTTCCCGGATGCGCAACTGAAGGTCTTCCTGACCGCCAGCGCCGGGGAGCGTGCGCGCAGGCGTCATAAGCAGTTGAGCGAAAAGGGAATTGACGCTATGCTACCGGTCCTTTTGCGGGAGATCGAGGAGCGCGACCTGCGCGACCGTACGCGGTCCGTGGCGCCCCTGGTCCCGGCCGGCGATGCCAGGATCATCGATTCGACCTCGCTGTCGATCGATGAAGTCGTGGCCACGGTGCTCGATTGGGCGGCGTACCTGCCGCGCTGAGTCGACCCTCCTCCAACGGGAAAACCGGCCCCGGAATGTCCGGGATCATCCAACGATTGGCGGAGCAATCCGCGATTCACTGAACGGGTGGGACGGCCCCGGCCGCAGGATGCGGACCGCGGCGTTCTTTTCTCTGGAACCTAAAATGAACGAAAGTTTTGCCGAACTGTTTGAACAGAGCGAGCGTCTGAGCAAGCTCAAGCCGGGCGCGATCGTGACCGGTACGGTGGTGGACATCCGCACGGACGTCGTCATCATCAACGCGGGCCTCAAGTCCGAGGGCGTCGTGCCCATCGAGCAATTCCGCAACGAAGCGGGCGAGATCGATGTCGGCATCGGCGATGAAGTGAAGGTCGCGCTCGATTCGCTCGAGAACGGCTTCGGCGAGACGGTGCTGTCGCGCGAAAAGGCCAAGCGCGCGATGGTGTGGGACGAGCTGGAAGATGCACTGAACCGCGACGAGGCGGTGGTCGGTCGCATCAGCGGCAAGGTCAAGGGTGGCTTCACGGTCGACATCAAGGACATCCGCGCCTTCCTGCCGGGTTCCCTGGTCGATGTGCGTCCGGTGCGCGACCCTGTCTACCTCGAGGGCAAGGATCTCGAGTTCAAGATCATCAAGCTCGATCGCAAGCGCAACAATGTCGTCGTCTCCCGCCGTGCGGTGGTGGAGAGCGAGTTCAGCGTCGAGCGCGAGCAGCTGATGGAGAAGCTGAAGGAAGGCGCGGTGCTCAAGGGTGTGGTCAAGAACCTCACCGATTACGGCGCCTTCGTCGACCTCGGCGGCATCGACGGCCTGCTGCACATCACCGACATGGCGTGGAAGCGTGTGCGCCACCCGTCGGAGGTGGTCAACGTCGGCGACGAGATCGATGTGCGCGTGCTGCGCTTCGACCGCGAGCGCAACCGCGTTTCGCTCGGTCTCAAGCAGCTCGGCGACGATCCCTGGGTCAACATCTCGCGCCGCTACCCGCAGGGCACGCGCATCTTCGGCAAGGTGTCCAACGTCACCGAGTACGGCGCCTTCGTCGAGCTCGAGCCGGGCGTGGAAGGCCTGGTGCACGTCTCCGAGATGGACTGGACCAACAAGAACGTCAACCCGGCCAAGGTCGTTGCCATCGGCGACGAGACCGAGGTCATGGTGCTCGACATCGACGAGGAGCGTCGCCGCATCTCGCTCGGCATGAAGCAGTGCACGTCGAACCCGTGGGAAGCCTTTGCCGGCACCTTCAAGAAGGGCGACCGCGTCGAGGGCACGATCAAGTCGATCACCGACTTCGGCATCTTCGTCGGCCTGGACGGCGGCATCGATGGTCTCGTCCACCTGTCCGACATCTCCTGGCAGGGCACCGGCGAAGACCTGGTCCGCAACTTCCGCAAGGGCGAGACGCTGGAAGCGGTGGTGCTGGCGGTCGATCCGGAGCGCGAGCGCATCTCGCTCGGCATCAAGCAGCTCGAGCAGGATCCGTTCGGCAGCTACATGGCGGCCCATCCGAAGGGCAGCATCGTCAACGGCGTGGTGCGCGAGGTCGATGCGCGCGGCGTGACGGTGGACCTGGCCGAGGGCGTCGAGGGTTATCTGCGCGCCTCCGACATCGCCAAGGAGCGTGTCGACGACGCCACGCTGCACTTCAAGGCGGGCGACCCGATCGAAGCGAAGTTCACCGGCCTCGATCGTCGTGGCCGCACCTTGCAGCTCTCGATCCGCGCCAAGGAAGACGACGAGCTGGCCGAGGCTCTGGAGGAGTACCACAGCAGCGCCTCCATGGGCACCACCAAGCTGGGTGCGCTCCTCAAGGAGCAGCTCAACCGCTGAGCGTGACCAGGGAAGGGGCGGCCGCAATGGTCGCCCCTTCCTTTTGATTCCCGGATTCCCCGCCGCAGCCCGAGGCCGAGAGGAGTGGCGCAGTCGTGACCAAGTCCGAGATGATCCAGGCTCTTTCCGAGCGCCAGCCGCACCTGGACTTGCCCGATGTCGAGTTGGCGGTGAAATCCCTGATCGACCAGATGTCGGATGCCCTCGCCAACGGGGAGCGCATCGAGGTTCGTGGTTTCGGCAGTTTTTCCCTGCATTTCCGACCGCCACGGATGGGGCGCAATCCCAAGACCGGCGAAGTCGTGGCGCTATCCGGAAA
Organism: Lysobacterales bacterium; assembly: GCA_024710675.1. Lineage (GTDB taxonomy): Bacteria > Pseudomonadota > Gammaproteobacteria > Xanthomonadales > SZUA-5 > JANJUH01. The sequence goes on along the minus strand of JANJUH010000016.1, from coordinate 4,781 downwards.
GTTCGTACCCCATTTCAAACCCGGCAAGGAGCTCCGTGAGCGCGTGAATGCGGCGGCTGGCTCGGCCCCGGCTCGCTGAGGGCGCGGTTCCCTGTGCGCTGGTTCTCGCGGATCCTGCTGTTGGGCGTGCTGGCCTGCGTGCTGTTGTTCGCGGCCTTCAATCCCGGCCTGGTCACCATCGATGCGGCTGGCGTTGAGCTCACCCTCCCGCTCGGTGTGGCCCTCGTCGCCTTCTTCGCTCTCGGCGGGTTGTGCGGAGCGCTTGGCCTTTACCTGGCCGTCGTACTGCGCCTGAAGCGGCAGTTGCGCCACTCGCGGCCCTGACATGCAGGGTCTTGATTTGCTCTGGCTGCTGCTGCCGGTGGCCGCCTACTCCGGTTATCAGATCGGTCGCCGCGGTAGCGAGCGCTCAAGCGGCGAGCGTTTCTCGCGGTTTTCCCAGACCTACTTCAAGGGCCTCAACTACCTGCTCAACGAGCAGCCGGACAAGGCGCTCGAGGTCTTCCTGAAAATCGCCGAACTCGACGCCGATACCTTCGAGACCCAGTTGGCCGTCGGCAACCTGTTCCGCCGCCGCGGCGAGACCGATCGCGCGATCCGCCTCCACCAGGACCTCTACAGCCGGCCCAAGCTTTCGAGCGAGCAGCGCACCATCGCCTTGCTCGAACTCGGCGAGGACTACATGAAGGCGGGTCTGCTGGACCGGGCGGAGGCGCTGTACACCGACCTGCTCGCCATCGAGCGCCATGCCCCGTCCGCATTGCGCCACCTGATCTCGATCTACCAGCAGGAACGCGACTGGAAGCGGGCCATCGAGATGGCGCTGCGCCTGCGCAGAGGCGGCGTCGAGGGCATGGAAGCGGTGATCGCGCAGTTCCACTGCGAAATGGCCGACGCGGCACGCGCAGCCGGTGATCCCGAGGCTGCCCGGCGACATGCCACTGATGCATTGGCCGCGCATCCGCGCAGCGCGCGCGCCCACATGGTGCTCGGCAAGATCGCTCGCGGTCTCGGCGAGGCAGAAACGGCGATTCGCCACTACGAGAAGATGGCGGAGATCGATCCGGATTTCCTGCCGGAGATCCTGGCGGAACTGATCCGGCTTTACGAGCAGCGCGGGGACACCCAGCGTGCCGAGGCCTTCCTCGACCTGATGATGCAGCGCGACCGCGGCGTGGCGGCCTTGCTGGCCCGCAGCGCGATGATCGAGCGCACACGGGGTGGATCCGAGGCCGTGGCCTTCCTTGCCGAGCAGCTCGAACATCGACCCTCCGTGCGCGGCGTGCTGCGCGTGCTCGACCTCTCCTTTCCGGAGGACGCCGAGGATCCGCCCGAGGCGGTGCCGCTGATCCGCGACCTGCTCAGGCGCTTGCTCGAGCGCAAGGCGGCCTATCGATGCAGCCGTTGCGGATTCAGCCCGCGGGCCATGCACTGGCAGTGTCCGAGCTGCAAGAGCTGGGGCACCACGAAGCCGGTGCATGGGTTGTCGGGTGATTAGCTGCCTGGCGGGACCCGGGACCTGGGACCCGGGAGCCGGGAGAGCAGGACCGTGGCCGGATCTGGAAGCCGCGGGACTTTCGGGTGGCATCACCGCTGCCTGGGCTTGAGGGGCAAGCTGGCGTGCCTGCGACGAGCATTGTCCTACTGGCCCTCGCGGCCGCCGTCGCCAGCGCGCTGCTGACGCGCCTGGCGATCGCCTGGGCCGAGGCAGCTGGCATGGGCGATGATCCCGGCGCGCGGCGCATGCACCAGCGGCGGACCGTGCGCGGTGCCGGCATCGGATTCGTGGCAACCATCCTGGCTGCCTGGGGCGGGCTTGCCTTCGCGATCGGTCGCGGCGAAGCGCTCGGTGTCTGGGCCGCAGGGGCGGTGCTCGCCTTGTTGGCAGTGGCTGTGGTGAGCTGGATCGACGATCGCCGCGGCCTCGGCGTGGCCCCACGGCTCGCCGCGCACATTGGCGCCGCCGTGCTGCTGGTGACTGTGCTGGCGCACGGTGCTCCGGATGCAGCCGAGGCCGTCCTCTGGGCGACGGTCGCCGTGTTGCTCATCGTGCCCTCGATCAACTTCTGGAACTTCATCGACGGCATCGACGGGATGGCCGCGAGCCAGGCTGTACTCGCGGCCACGGCGATGGCGCTGGCGCTGGGTGGGCTCGGCGAAGTGCCGACGGCCTGGTTCGGGGCGGTGCTCGCCGGTGCGGTCGCGGGATTCTTGCCGTACAACGCGCCGCGCGCGCGTGCCTTCATGGGCGATGTCGGCAGCGCCAGCCTTGGCTTGGCCCTGCCTGCGCTGGCGCTGGCCCCGGGCGTGCCGGAAGCGAGCCTGCTGGTCTTGCTGGCCGTGGCTTCGCCGGTTTACCTCGATACCGGCTTGACGCTGGCCTGGCGCATGCTCCGGCGTCCGCGGCGCCAGTGGTACACTGCGCATCGCGAGCACCTGTACCAATGGCTTGCCCGTTCGGGGCTCGGCCATCCCCGCACCACGCTGCTCTATGCCGGCTGGTCACTGGGTCCGGGTGCGTTGGTGGCCTGGATCGGCCGCGATGGATCGGAGGCTGGCTGGATGGCCCTGGGAGCCCTGTACATGACGGGAGCATGGTGCTGGCGGAGCGCGCGCGACCGCGTGCTGGCGAATGCCAGGGGGCGCGCGTGAAGCGTGCGCTGCGGGCCTTCGTCGCGCTGATCCACCCGCGTACCGCGGTCGTCCTGCACGACCTGGCGATGGTTTTTCTCGCCTGGTACCTCGCCAAGTCGATCCGCCTCAGCGTCGAGCCCGAGACGGCGATCCGCGTGCTCGCGTTGCCCGAGGTGGCGATGGTGCTGGCGATCCAGGGGACGATCTTCTGGTGGACCGGCCTGTACAAGGGCCTCTGGCGCTTCGCCAGCCTGCCCGACTTGTGGAACCTCGTGCGCGGCTCGGTGCTGGGTGCGCTCTCGATCGCCCTCGCCTTGTTCCTCTACGACCGACTCGCCAATGTGCCGCGTAGCGTGCTGGTGCTCTATCCGATCCTGATGACCGTGCTGCTCGGCTTGCCGCGGCTGGCCTATCGCTACTGGAAGGACAGCCGGCTCGATTTCTACGAGCGCTCCTCGCGCCGGCGCGTGCTGGTGCTCGGTGCCGAACGCGCCGGCGAGATGCTGGTGCGCGACCTGCGCGCCGAGGGCCATTACCTGCCGGTCGGCTTTCTCGACGACAATCGCCTGCTGCGCGGCGCGCGCGTGCATGGCATCCCGGTGCTCGGGCGCATCGAGGAAGTGCGCGAGTTGGCCCGCGAAGTGGCCGCAGACATGCTGCTGATCGCAATGCCCAATGCCAGCACGGCGGAGATGCGCCGCGTGGTCGAACTCTGCGAGGAGGCCGGCCTGCCTTTCCGCACCGTGCCGCGCCTGCAGGATGTGGTCGCCGGGCGCTCGGCCTTCAACGAGCTCAAGGAAGTGGCCATCGAGGACCTGCTCGGCCGCGAACCGGTCCAGCTCGACTGGACCGCGATCCGCCAGGCCCTGTCGGGCAAGCGCGTGCTGGTCACAGGCGGCGGTGGATCGATCGGGGCCGAACTGTCACGCCAGGTCGCGCGCCTCGGCGCTTCCGCACTCGGCATCCTCGAGATCAGCGAGTACAACCTCTATCAGATCGAGCGCCAGCTCAAGCGTGAGTACCCGGATCTCGAGCTCTACGCCGCGCTCGGCGATGTCTGCGATCCCGCCACCTGCCGCCATGTGCTGGAGACGGTCAAGCCACAGGTCATCTTCCATGCTGCGGCCTACAAGCATGTGCCGCTGCTGCAGCAGCAGGTGCGCGAGGGCTTCCGTAACAACGTGCTTGGCACACGCACGCTGGCGCTGGCCGCCGACGAGGCCGGTGTCGAGACCTTCGTGCTGATCTCCAGCGACAAGGCGGTCAACCCGGCCAATGTGATGGGTGCCACCAAGCGCGTGGCCGAGATCTTCTGCCAGAACTTCGCCCAGCGCTCGCGGACCTGCTTCCTGACCGTGCGTTTCGGCAATGTGCTCGATTCGGCGGGCAGCGTCGTACCGCTGTTCCGCGAGCAGATCCGCCAGGGCGGGCCGGTCACCGTGACCCATCCGGAGATCAGCCGCTACTTCATGACCATCCCCGAGGCCTGCCAGCTCATCCTGCAGGCGGCGACGCTGGGGCAGGGCGGCGAGATCTTCGCCCTCGACATGGGCGAGCCGATCCAGATCCGCTACCTCGCCGAGCAGATGATCCGGCTGGCCGGAAAGACGCCCGGGCAGGACATCCAGATCGTCTACACCGGCCTGCGCGAGGGCGAGAAACTCTTCGAGGAGCTCTTCCACGAGCACGAGAGCTACCAGCAAACGCGCCACCAGAAGATCTTCCTGGCGCAGCACCGCATGGTCAACCTCGATGAGCTCAATCAGGCCTTGCTGCAGGGCGAGGCCGCCGTGCGTCGTTACGACGAGAGCGAGTTGCGCGAAATCCTCGCCCGCTTCGTGCCCGAGTTCTCAGGGCGCGTCGCGGAGGATGACAAGGTGGTTGCGCTCAAGCGCGCCTGAGCGCTGGGCATCGAGTCGAACTGGCGGGCCCGGAGGGACTCGAACCCCCGACCACCTGGTTCGAAGCCAGGTGCTCTATCCAACTGAGCTACGGACCCACTGCCTGCGATGTTAGCTGCGGCATGCGCAGTTGAATAGGCGCTTGAAGACGGGCGCCTCCTGCGCTCGCAGAGGGGCTGGCCGCAACCGTCATCGCGCCCAAGGGCGCTCCTACACACGAAGGGTCGGGTTCTGCCGCACCCCGTG
>JANJUH010000325.1 GCA_024710675.1 Lysobacterales bacterium | reverse complement strand
TGCTTCGACTGCTCGACGTAGCGTTCCATGCGCTCCAGTCCCTTGCCTTCGGCGAGCAGCTCGCGCGCCTGTTCGACGCCCTGGGCGAGCGAGTCGGCGCGATCGGCGGCGTAGAGCGCCGCTCCTGCGTTGAGCGCGACGAAGTCCGAGGCCGGGCCTTGTTCGCCGCCCAACACGCGACGTACCACGGCCAGGCTTTCCTCGGGCGATTCGACCTTCACCGACTCGATCGGGCTGCGCTTGAAGCCGAAATCCTCGGGTGCGATGGAATAAACGCGCACCTCGCCGTCCTTCAGTTCGGCGATCTGGCTGGGCGCTGCGATCGACAGCTCATCGAGGCCGTCGAGGGCATGCACGACCAGCACGTGGCGGCTACCAAGCTCGCCGAGCACGCGCGCCAGCGACTCCAGCCAGCGCCGGTCGAAAACGCCGAGCACCTGGTGCGGCGCCCTGGCCGGGTTGGTCAGCGGTCCGAGCAGGTTGAACAAGGTGCGCAGGCCGAGCTCGCGGCGCACCGGCGCGGCATGCTTCATCGCACCGTGGTGCATCGGCGCGAACATGAAGCCGAAGCCCACCTCCTCCACCAGCTTGCGCACCTGCTCGGGGCCCAGATCGAGCCGCGCGCCGGCGGCCTCGAGCAAATCGGCGCTGCCGGACTTGCTGGAAACCGAGCGATTGCCGTGCTTGGCCACGCGGGCGCCACCGGCGGCAGCGACGAAGGCCGCAGCGGTCGACACGTTGAAGGTGTGGGCCTGGTCGCCGCCGGTGCCGACGATGTCGGTCAGGTGCTGATCGGGCAGGTCGACCGGCGTCATCAGCGAGCGCATCACGCGCGTCGCCGCGGCGATTTCGGCCGGCGTCTCGCCCTTCATGCGCAGCGCGACCAGGAAGGCCGCGATCTGGGCCGGCGTGGCCTTCCCCTCCATGATCGCGCGCATCGCGCCCTCGGCCTCGGCCGAGGACAGGTCCTGGCCACCGACCAGTTTGTTCAATGCTTCGTTGAGCATGTGCGCTGCCCTCGATGTTGCGATGCGGCGAATCTAGCAGGTTGGATGGCCGGGGCCAGTCGGCACCGGCGGAGGAGCGCCCTTGGGCGTGATCGAGAGTTGCCAGAGCCTTGCGCGCGCAAAGCGCACTCCAATGTTTGCGGCAGGTTGCGAGGCTCCTGGTAGGAGCGCCCTTGGGCGCGAAAAGAGCTTGCCGCGAGCCACTTTCGCGCCCGAGGGCGCTCCCACAGCACAAAGCAGAAGGCCGCCCGGGGGCGGCCTTCTGCGTTCAGCGTAGGGCGGAACCCGCACAAGGCGCGGATTCCGCCGTCTTCACCCTCAGTCGCGGCGCACCATCGCCACGCCGATCAGGCCGACCAGCAGGCTCAGCAACACCAGGCTCCACTGGCTCAGCGTCGGGATCGCCTCGACCGGGTTGCCGACCAGCACCGAGGTGCTCGCCACATTGTTGCTCTGCGGCACCGGATCGGTGGTGTCCGAACTCGTCGCCGCCTGGATGCTGCTGGTGCCCGGAACGAAGCTCGCCGCATCCAACGCCAGCGTGCGCACCGCACCCGGCGCCGTCGCACCCGCCCAGGTGCAGCTGATCACGCCGGTCGTGCCGATCTGCGGTGTCGTGCAGACGGCACCGGCGCTGGCCGTATGGCTGCCGTAGCGGAAGTCCGGGCTCAGCGTGATCGACAGCACCACGTTCTGCGCATCCGACGGGCCGCCGTTGGTGCTGGTCGCCGTGAAGGTCACGGCCTGGCCGAGTTCCGAGGCCGGCGCCGATGCGGTGAGCGCGATCTGGAGATCGGCGACGGCATTGACCGCCGTCGACGCGGCAAGCGTGTTGTTGCCCGCCACCGGATCGGTGGTGTCGCTGCTGCCGGTCACCAGGGCGTTCAGCGTAGTGCCCTGAAGCACACTCGGCGCCACCAGCGCCACGATCGTCGCGCTGCGGCTGGTGCCCGGCATGGTTGCGCCTGCCCAGGTGCAAGTCACGGGGCTCGTGTTCGTGCAGCTTCCACCGGCGCTCGGCGCGGCCGAGACGAAGCTCGTGCCCGCCGGCAGCGGCAGCGAGAAGCGCGCGTTCTGGGCATCCGACAGGCCGTTGTTGATCATCGCCACCTGATAGCTCAGGTTGGTACCCGCCGACACCGGGTCGGGGGTGTCGGCAAAGGCCGTCATCGCGATGTCGGCCTGGGTGTTCACGGTGGTGTCGGCTGTCGCCGTGTTGTTCGCCGGATCCGGGTCATTGGTTCCCGAGGAGGCCGTCGCGGTGGCCGAAAGCACCGTGTTGTTGGCCACGTTCGCGGCGACCTGAACGACAACGGTTGCACTGCGCACCTCGGCGGGGGCCGTGGCGCCAGCCCAGGTGCAGCTCACGGGGCTCGTGTTCGTGCAGCTGCCACCGGCGCTCGGGGTGGCCGAGACGAAGCTCGTGCCGGCCGGCAAGGGCAGCGCGATCGAGGCGTCGGCCGCGGCACCCGGTCCGTTGTTGGTCAGCGTTGCGGTGTAGCTCAGCTGGCCGCCGGCAATGACCGGATCCGGGCTGTCGGTCAAGGTGATGCTGAGGTCGGCATCGAGCACCAGCAAGGTGATGAAGCGCGCACTGACGCCCGACAGTTCGGTTTGAACGAGGTTGCCCGCACGGTCGATCTCGTGGACGCCTGCGCCGGTCGTCGTCAGGATGTTGCCGTTGCCGAGTTCGAAGACGCCTCGGTAGCCGCCAAGGCCCACGGGATCGTAGCGACCGATCTGGGCGCCGCCGTTCGGTCCGAATTCGATGACGCCTTCGGTGGTGCTGTTGCTGAAGTTGGCCACCAGCACATTGCCGTTGGCAGCTTCGGCGATCTGCTCCGGGAAGGTCACCACCTGGGCGAATTCACCCAGCCCGGTGCCTGCAAGGTCGTAGCGGATGAGGTTGTCGGAATCGATGGACGCAAGCAGCCAGTCGCCGGTACGGCCATAGATGTCGAAAGGCGAGTCGAGACCGCCACCGCCAGTCGGGATGAAGGTGCCGGTGTTGTTGCCGGCGGTATCGAAGCGCACGACGGCGTCGGCGTTGGTGCCTGAAGCCGAGGTCACCAGCAGGTTGCCGGCCGCGTCCAGCGCAATGCCGCGGATGTTGTCCATGATCGCGGTATTGGCACCGCCCGCCGGTGCAAAGACGCCGAGATAGTTGCCATCGAGGTCGAAGCGGTGCACCACGTCGCCAATCTGGTCCGACAGCAGGATGCTGTTGCCGTCGGCGGCGAGGATGGCCTCGATGCCGGTTCCGATGCCCATGGTCGGCGGCACGAAGTCCGGATCGACGATGCTGCCGTCGACCGGATTGAAGGCCATGATGCGGTCGTTGGTCGAATCCGGGATCAGCAGGATGCCGGTGGTGCCGAGCATCTGCATCGCCTGAGCGCGCGCCGCTGGATCCGGCGGGGGCAGCGATTCGGGGCTGCTGGCCTCGACGCCGGCCTGCTCGAGTTCGAGCGCGGACTGCGCCGCAGCCGGAAAGCAGAACAGCATGGAAGTTGCGGCCAGCAAGGACGCTGGCAAGGTGCGCATGGGCGTCATGGCGGGTCCTTTTGCTGTTCGAACGTGGATTCGGCCTGGTTTTCAGGCGTCCGCATTCTAACAAGCCGTGACGGCTCCGGGCCGCCGCTCGTCAGGCCGCCTGGCGCATCGGCTCGCGCAGGAAATTGGCCAACAGGTCCTTGCCGACCCGGGTCAGGATCGACTCCGGATGGAACTGGACCCCCTCGATCGGCAGCGAGCGATGGCGCAGGCCCATGATCTCGTCGACGCCCCCATCGGCCGACTGCGTCCACGCGGTGATTTCGAGTTCCGCCGGCAGGGTCTCGCGGCGCACGATCAGCGAGTGATAGCGCGTCGCCTCGAAGGGATTCGGCAGGTCGCGGAAGACGCCGATGCCGGCGTGGTGGATCGGCGAGGTCTTGCCATGCATCACCTGGCGCGCACGGATCACTTCGCCCCCAAAGGCCTGGCCGATCGACTGGTGGCCAAGGCAGACACCGAGGATCGGGATGCGTCCGCCGAGTTCGCGGATCACCTGCAGAGAGACCCCCGCTTCGTTCGGCGTGCACGGTCCGGGCGAGATCACGATGCGATCGGGCCGCTTCGCGGCGATCTCCTGCACGCTGATCTCGTCGTTGCGATGGACCTCGACCTCCTCGCCCAGCTCGGCCAGGTACTGGACGAGGTTGTAGGTGAAGCTGTCGTAGTTGTCGATCATCAGCAGCATGGCGGTACACGGCGGGGCCTCGGGCGGAGCGAGGCTATCACGGCGCCGGGCGGCGTCCTGTTCAGGCGTCAGGGCTTACGGTCCCGTGCATCGTGTCCCAGGGGCGCATCGATGCGAAGTGCGCAGGTAGGGTGGCTCGGAGTCCTGGTCTGGACAGGATCGGCAGTAGCGGGGGTCGAACCCGCTCCGCTGACGGTGCCGATTGAATTCGGGGAAGACAGGGCTCCTGTCGAGGTCGAAGTCACGCTCGAGGCCGCATCCGGCCCGCAGGGCGAGGGCTGGCTGGCCAGGATCGATCTCGTCCCGCTGCTCGTCGAGGGACGGTCCATCCTCCGTGGGCAGTTGCCGCGAGATCCCTGTGCGAAACGCGGCGGGGACAACTGGGTGGCCTATCTGGAGGCCTTTGACGCACGGGTCGAGCGCGACCGCTTGCGATTGCGCCTGACATTCGATGTCGAATGGTGGGCTTGCCTGGAGCTCGGGCGCAGTGATCTTCGTCGCCGCTTGTCGCGCGCTCAAGTGGAGGTCGAACTTGCGCTGGGCATCGAGCTTGCGGAAGGGGGCCTGCGCTTGTGGGCAGAGCCGCCCCGGGTTCAGGCCGATGGCGACCTGGCGCGCGCAGCCCGGCTCTGGTTCGCGGCGCGCGGCGAGGATTGGGGCGACCGTCTGGAGGAGGCCGTGAAGCGCTGGAACGAGCAACTCCCGATCTTTGCGACACCCGCCCTGGGCCCCTTCGCCGGTCGCTTGTCCGGTGCCCGCTTCGTCGATGCAGGACGACCCGCGCTGGTGCTGGAGACGCAACTGGAGTGGCGGCCTCCGCGATGGTGGCCGAAGACCTTCGGCGGTCGATAGCACTGTCGCATGGAGCGTCAGGCGCCGGCTTTGGCGAAGATCTGGCCGAAGTCGCGGAAGGACTTGAACTCGAGCGCATTGCCCGAGGGATCGAGGAAGAACATCGTTGCCTGCTCGCCGACCTGGCCGGCGAAGCGGATGTAGGGGGCGATGACGAACTCCACGCCGGCCTGGGTCAGTCGGTCGGCCAGCGTGTGGAAGGACTCCCATTCGAGGATCACGCCGAAATGCGGGACCGGCACCTCGTGTCCGTCGACGGGGTTGTGAGCGCGCACGCCCATGCCGGGAGCAAGATGGGCAACGATCTGGTGGCCCATCAGGTCGAAGTCGATCCATTCGTTGCTACTGCGCCCCTCCGGACAACCGAGCAAACCGCCGTAGAAGGCGCGGGCAGCGGCAAGGTCGTGGACCGGGAAGGCGAGGTGGAAGGGCGTCAGGCGTGACATCGGCATGGGATCGGGAAGGGTGGTGCCCGGATGTTGGATCATGGCTAGGGTGAACGCCAGAGCGGGCGGGTCGTGCGGCCTCGGGTCAGCAGTCCCTGCGCATCGAAGGGACGCGGCCGCAGGGGTCATGCAAGCTTTTCCCGAGTCCCGAGTCCCGAGTCCCGAGTCCCGAGTCCCGAGTCCCGAGTCCCGAGTCCCGAGTCCCGAGTCCCGAGTCCCTCATTCAGCAAATTAAAACGAACGATCGTGCTAATATTCGCCCCATGAAGCCTGCCCACGCCAGCAAAGGTGCCGCCACCCGCGAAGTGATCGTGGCGCGTGCGCTCGAGATCTCCGCCGAGCGCGGTCTCGATGCGCTGACCATCGGCATGCTGGCCGAGGCGACGGGCATGTCGAAAAGTGGTGTGTTCGCCCACTTCGGCTCCCGCGAGGACCTCCAGCTCGCGGTGCTCGACGGTGCCGCACGCGAGTTCACCGAACAGGTCTTCGTTCCGGCCTTGCGCGAGCGCCGTGGCTTGCCCCGGCTGCTCGCCATCCTCGAGCGCTGGATGCAGCGCACGCTGGCCGATGGCATCCGCCGCGCTTGCCCGATCGGGGCTGCCGCGGTCGAGTTCGACGATCGTCCCGGCCCGGTGCGTGAGCGGGTGCTCGGGTATGTCCTGCACCTGCGGCGCGAAGTGGCGCGGGCGGTGCAGATCGCCATCGAACAGGAGCACTTGCAGCCTGGCCTCGATGCCCACCAGCTCGCCTTCGAACTGCATGCCCTGATGACCGCCTTCGTCCTCGAGCTCAAGTTGTTCGGACCCGAGGCGGCCGAGTCGCGAGTCCGCTCCAGCCTGGCGCGGATCCTCGGCAGCCTCGCCACCCCTGCCGCGGCGTCGCCCGCGCACTGACCGGCGCCGTCCTCGGCGCCTCCTGGAGACCCTGATGAACACCGCCAAGTCGATCCCATCCTTCACCCCACAAAAAAGCACGACCGTTCGTTCCATGCGGGCGCCCTGGACGCTCCGTACGGCCGTGGCGATGGGCAGCACCTTCGCGCCGGAGCGCACGGCCGAGCGAGCGCTGGAATGGTTCACGACCCCGATGGAGCGTTCGCGCACACGGGCGCTCGCGGCCGAGACCGGCGGCGCGGCGATCGGCAGCTTCCGCTTCGACGGGCACACGCTGTCGACCTATGCCTGGGGCCACGTCGGGCGTGAGCCGACCGTGTTGCTCAGCCACGGCTGGTCCAGCTACGGGCTCCGTTTCCTGCCCTGGGTGCAGCCGCTGCGCGAGCTGGGCTATGCGGTGCTGGCCTTCGACCAGCCCGGACATGGCCGCAATGCGCCGGCGCGGATCACGCTGCCGGGTTTCGCCGACACCGTGCTGGCGCTCGGTCGCCATTACGGCGGTTTCGCCGCCGCCATCGGTCACTCCCTGGGCGGTGCGGCCTTGGCCGTGGCGATGGGTGACGGCGTCCAGATCGGCCGCGCGCTGCTGATCGCGCCGGCGGCGGACGGCGTGGCCGCCTCGCGTCGCTTCGCCCGCGCCGTGGCGCTGCCGGAGCCCTTGCGGGCGACAATGCAGGCGCGGCTCGAACTGCAGACCGGGCGCAGCATGTCGGAGCTGGCCATCCACCGCGTCGCCCCGCATCTCGGTGCGCCCGCCCTGGTCGTGCACGATCTCGAGGATGACGAAGTGCCGTGGGAGGAGGGTGAGCGCTACGCCCGCTATTGGCCGCGCGCGCGGCTGTGGTCGGTCGAGGGCCTGGGTCACCACCGGATCGTCACCGATCCGCGGGTGATCGCTGCAGGCCGCGACTTCCTCGCCGGTGCCCAAATCGGTGAACGCGTGGTCTCCACTCCGGAACTGGTGTACGGCTGCGTCTGAGCCGGGCAAGCGAGCGTGGCTCGGGCATGATCGGACCATGCCCGAGCCCCTGATCTCCGTCCTGATGCCGGTCCACAACGGCGGCGATTGGCTCGCCGCTGCGGTCGCCAGTGTGTTGGCCCAGGACGGCGTCGCACTGGAACTGCTGCTGATCGACGATCGCAGCAGCGACGGCGCCATCGAGCGGCTACCCGTCGAAGATCCGCGTCTGCGGGTCATCCCGGTCGCCGGCGCCGGGCTGGTCGATGCCTTGAATACCGGCCTTGCCGCTGCGCGCGGGCATTGGCTGGCCCGCATGGATGCGGACGACGAATGCCTGCCGGGGCGCCTGACGACGCAACTCGTCTACCTGCAGCGACACCCCGAGGTGGCGATCGCCGGCTGTCGCGTCGAATCGCTCGGCGCGGTGATGGGGGCGGGCTGGTCCCGTTACCTGGAGTGGAGCAACGCACTTGCCGGGCCGGATGCCATCGCGCGCGAACTCTTCGTCGAAAGCCCGCTGGTGCACCCGGGCTGGATGTTGCCGACGACGCTGGCGCGCGAGTTGGGCGGCTGGCGGCACGGTGATTTCCCGGAGGACTACGAGTTCCTGCTGCGCGCGGCGCAGCTTGGCCTGCGTTTCGGCAAGCCGGAGCCGGTGTTGCTGCGCTGGCGCGATCACGGCGGTCGGTTGACCCGGACCGATCCGCGCTATGCGCCGGCGGCTTTCCTCGCGCTGAAAGCGCGCCACCTGGCCCTCTGGCGGTTGCAGGGTCGGCCGGTGTGGATCGCCGGAGCGGGACCTACGGGGCGCGATCTCTGCGATGCGCTGGACCGCGAGGGCGTGCCGGTGCTCGGCTTCTACGAACTGCACCCGCGCCGGATCGGCGGCAGCAAGCGCGGCCGACCGGTGTGGGCACAGCACGAGGTCGATCGCGCGCCGCCCGATGCCTTCGGCCTCGTCGCCGTCGGCAGCCCGGGTTCGCGCGAGCGGATCCGTGGCGAGTTCCGGGCGCTGCCGTGGCGCGAGGGCGAGGATTGGCTTTTCGTGGCCTGAGCCTGCGCAGCGGGCAGCTTCGACCGCCCATCCGCATCGCCACGGCCGGCTTGGGTGTACGACGGTGCTCATGACGGTGCGCTTCGCTCAGCACACCCTACCGTCGCGAACCTGCGCGACGAAACCGCCCGGGGGCGAGCTCTCGGAGGGTGCTGGTGAGCACAGCGAACCGCACCGCAACGCTGATCCCGGATCAAGCCGCCTGCGCCAAGTCGGTGGCGTTCCCGATCGGCGCCGCCCCGAACCAGTGCAACTCCGAAGCCAACGCGGCGACTTCGCCGACGATCAGCAGGCTGGGTGAGCGCAGTGCGTGCTGGCGGGCGAGCGCGGGCAGCGTGTCCAGCGTGCCGACGATGACGCGCTGCTCGCTGCGTGTCCCGTGTTCCACGATCGCGGCCGGCGTGGTGCCCGGTCGACCGTGCGCGACGAGCTTGTCGCGGACGCGGGCGAGACCCTTCAGGCCCATGTAGAACACCAGGGTTTGTTTGGGTCGCGCGAAGCAGGCCCAGTCGAGTTCTCCGCCCTCCTCGCGGGCGTGGGCGGTGACGAAGCGCACTGACTGCGAGTGCTCGCGATGGGTCAGTGGAATGCCGGCATAGGCCGCACAGCCGAGTGCGGCCGTGATGCCGGGAACCACCTCGTAGTCGATGCCGTGGCTGCGCAGGAAGGCAATCTCCTCGCCGCCGCGGCCGAACACGAAGGGATCGCCGCCCTTCAGCCGAACCACGAAGCGACCGGCGCGGGCATGGGCCAGCATCAGCGCATGGATCTGCTCCTGCGTCGCATGGTGGCAGCCGGCCTCCTTGGCCACTGCGATGCGCTCGGCATCGCGTCGCGCCAGCGCCAGCACCTCGGCGCTGACGAGGCCATCGTGCAGGATCACATCGGCCTGCGAGAGCAGTCGCAGCCCCCGCAGCGTCAGCAGGCCGGCGTCGCCGGGTCCGGCGCCGACCAGGGCGACCCGCCCACTTTGCCTGCGGTCCGCTCCGTCGATCAGTGCATGCAGCGCCGCCACGGCGGCAGGGCGATCGCCACGCCGCAACAGGCCCGGCACCTCGCCGGCGAGCAGGCTTTCGAAGAAGCGGCGGCGCACCTGGGTGTCCGGCAGTCGCCGGCGGATGGGCTCGCGGTGTTCCTCGATCAGTTCGGCGAGCGCACCCAGCGAATCGTCCAACTCGCGCTCCAGCCGCTCCCGCAGGTGCCTTGCCAGCATCGGCGCCGCGCCGCCACTCGAGATCGCGATCTGCAGTCGCCCACGTTGCACCCGAGCGGGCGACTGGAAACTGCACAATGGGGCTTCATCAACGACGTTGACGAAGATCCGGCGCTGGCTGGCTTCGGCGTGGACACGGCGGTTGAGGTCCCCGTCATCCGTGGCCGCGATGACCAGCCAGGCGCCCTCCAGCTGTTCCGGTGCGAACTCGGTGCCGAGGTGGCGGATGCGCCCGGCCGCCGCCCAACCCGCCAGCCCGGGCTCCAGCGCTCGGGCGATTACCTCGACCACTGCCCCGGCTTCCTCAAGCGTCTCGATCTTGCGACGCGCCACCGCGCCGCCGCCGATCACGAGGACGCGGCGATCGGCAAGATCGAGGAAGACCGGGAACAAGGGGTGGCCCATGGCTTACTCCACAGCGTGGCTGGGAGGCATCTTCGTGGCCTTGTGGCAGTGCCGGGAAATAGCGCCGAGTCGCCATCACATGCCGGATCGGAATGCGGTTTGCACATTCCGCCCGCTCCGTAATAGCCTTCCGGACGTCCAGACGGAAAGACGTCCCGATGACGCTGGTCCAGTTGCGCTGCTTCGCCGCCATCGTCGATGCCGGCTTCAACATCACCCAGGCCGCCGCGCAGGTGCACGCGACGCAGCCGGCGCTATCCAAGCAGCTCAAGCAGCTCGAGGATGCACTCGGCTATCGCCTCTTCCTGCGCCATGGTCGCAGCCTCGTCGACCTGACGCCAGCCGGCCGCCAGGTGCTCGAACACACCCGCCGCCTGCTCGGCGAGGCGCGCAATATCCGTGCGCTGGCCGCCAACCAGCGTGCCGAAGCTGAGGGTGAGTTGCGCATCGTCACCACCCACACCCAGGCGCGCTTCGTGCTACCGCCTGCGCTCGCGGCACTGCGCCGGGCCTGGCCGCGCACCAGCATCCACCTCGAGCCCGCCGCCGATGCCGAGGTGCTGGCACGGCTCGACCGCGGTGAGGCCGATGTGGCACTGATCTCCTCGAGCGGCTCGGAGCCGGCCGGTGGCGTGGCGATCCCCCTCTATCGCTGGCGTCGCGTGGTGGTGGTGCCGCGTGACCATGCGCTTGCGCACGCTGGCAGGGCGCCGACGCTGGCGACGCTGGCCGAGGTGCCGCTGGTCAGCTACGAATCCTCGAGCCGGGCCGACTCCTCGCTCGCCGCTGCCTTCGCCGATGCCGGACTCGCCGCGCACCTCGCGATGACCGCGCGCGACGCCGATGTGATCAAGACCTGCGTGCGCGAGGGCATCGGCGTGGGCCTGCTCGCCGAGATGGCCGTCGGCGCACTGGCCGATCCGGACCTCGCGGTGCTGGAGGCACCGACGTCGATCCCCGGCTGCATCACCTGGGCCGTGCTGCCGCGCGAACGCGTGTTGCGCGATTACACCGTCGACCTGCTGCGCCACCTGGCCCCGCAACTCGATCGTCACGACCTCCGCCGTGTCGTCGCCGGGCACGCCGAGCCGCGCTGGCCGGCGCCGCCGGATTGGCGGGATCTGAGTCCGGTCCTGTAGCCCGCGTTGACCGCCAACAGCGGGCTACGCGGGTCCTTGCGGCGAGGCCCACGCGGGTAGCGCCTGCGGCGCAACCCACGCTACGTGTTCACCACTCACCAGCTCTCGTGCAATCCACACTCCCGCTTCAGTCCCCCGAAGCGGGTTTCCTCCGCGCTGGAGACCTCGCTGAGCGGGCGAGTACTGTGGACATCCCCAATCGACACATAGCCCTGGTGCCAAAGGGGGTGCCAGGGCAGTTCATGCTGTTTCAGGTAGCGCCACACGTCGCGATCACTCCAGTCGGCGATCGGGTGCAGCTTGTGGCGGCCCTCGCGCAGTTCGAGGATCGGCGTCGAAGCGCGGCTGCGGGACTGGCTGCGCCTCAGGCCGGCGATCCAGGTGCCGACGCCGAGTTCCGCAAGGGCGCGCTGCATGGGTTCGACCTTGTGCAGGCGGTTGTAGCGCTCGATGCCGGCCAGGCCCTGCTCCCACAGTGGGCCGTGGCGCGCGGCCAGCCACGCGGCGCTGCGCGTCGGGCCGTAGACGTGCAGCTTCAGTGACAGGCGCTCGCTCAACTCGTCGACGAAGCGATAGGTCTCCGGGAACAGGTGGCCGGTGTCGATCAGGATCACCGGCAGCTTCGGGGCGATGCGCGTCGCCATGTGCAGCAGCACCGCGGCCTGGGCGCCGAAGCTCGAGGACAGGGCATGGACGCCGGGCAGGTGTGCCAGGGCCCAGGCGATGCGTTCTTCGGCGCTCAGCAGGCCGAGATCGGGAAGCGCGCCGTCTTTGGGCGACAGGATGGTCGCGCCGTCCATCACGCCGCTCCCTGAGCCGCTGCCAGGTGGCCGGCGCGGTGCAGGAAATCGCCGAAGCGCTCGCCGGCTGCGCGTCCTGCCGCGTAATCGGCGAAGAGCGACGAGAGCGCGGCAAGGATCGCGGCCTCGTCGAGGTTTTCGCGATACAGCTGCGCCAGCCGCGCGCCGCGCGCATCGCCACCGAGCATCAGGTTGTAGCGGCCCGGTGCCTTGCCGACCAGCGCGATCTCGGCCAGGTACGGCCGCGAGCAGCCGTTCGGGCAGCCGCTCAGGCGCAGCGTGAGGTCGAGGTCGGCGAGCCCGTGGCTTGTCAGCAGGGCGTCGAGGCGCGCGGCGAAGTCGGGCAGGTAGCGTTCGGCCTCGGCCATCGCCAGCCCGCAGGTCGGCAGCGCGACGCAGGCCAGCGCATCGCGCAGCACCGGGCTCGCGCGGCGCCAGCCGTCGAGGCCGTGGCGGGTCAGCAGGGCATCGATCTGGCCTTCCAGATCCGGATCGATGTTCGCGATCAAGAGGTTCTGGTTCGCGGTCAGGCGGAACTCGGCCGGCCCGCCGCGCGCCTCCAGCAGCCGCGCGATCTCGCGCAGGCCGGTCAGCGGCGTGGCGGCGGCGGCATCCTGGATGCGCCCGGAGACGATGTGCAGCAGCACATGGCGGCGCCCGTCCTCTCCCTGCTGCCAGCCGTAGCGGTCGGTGTTGGCGCTGAACTCGATCGCCGGTGCGGGCGCGAAGCGGAGGCCGGCGCGGCGTTCGACCTCGGCGCGGAAGGCGTCGAGCCCGCGGTCGTCGATCGTGTACTTCAGCCGCGCGCGCTTGCGCACCTGGCGGTTGCCCCAGTCGCGCTGCGTGGTCAGCACCGCCTCG
>JANJUH010000319.1 GCA_024710675.1 Lysobacterales bacterium | reverse complement strand
CGTTCTTGTTGTCGCCCGACATCGAGCTGATGTTGAGGATTGACCCACCGCCTGCGGCCGCGATCGGCGGCGCGCACAGTTGCATCAGCCGGAAGGCCGAGAAGACGTTGAGCTGATACGCCCACTCGAAGTCCGACATCGGCATGTCGAAGGGCTTGGGGCCGCCGCCGCCGGCATTGTTGACCAGCACCGTGACGCGGCCGAAGTGGTTGATGGTGCGCGTCACCAGCGTCACCCGATCGGCCTCGTCGGTGACGTTGCAGACCAGTGCGAGCGCCTGGCCGCCGGCATCGCGGATCGCCTGCGCGGTGGCTTCGGCCTTGTCCATGCTGAGGTCGCTGACGACCACGGCGGCGCCGGCGCTGGCGAAGGCCTCGCAGATGCCACGGCCAATGCCGGCCGCGGCCCCGGTAACGATGGCCACCTGGCCATCCATGCGGAACTTGTCGATGACGGACATCAGTACTCTCCTTCGTTGAAATCGGGCGTAGAGCTCCCTGCACCCGCCCCGGAAGGGCGAGCGTCGGGTACAGCGATCAAATGGCTCAGCGGCTGCGGATGGCGGCGGCGAAGGCGTCGAGCACCTTGAGGTCAGGCTCGGACTGGCAGCGCGTCAGCACCTCGGCGACGACCTGCTTGTAGGCGGCCTCGTCCTTCAGTTCACGCCCGGCCTGGCCGAGCGCGTAGCCGAGGTAGAACACCTCGGTCATGCCCTGGCCTTCTTCGGGCTCGGTCAGCAACGACCAGCAGCTGTAGTCCTTCAGGCCCTCGGCGGGAGCGCTGTCTTCGGCGAAGGCCGGGGCGGCGCTGGCGGCGAGCAGCAGGGCAATCAGGTAAGGCTTCATCGGGATCCTCCGGCGGCTCAGCGGTAATGGTCCATGCAGCGGTCGAGTTCGAGTTCGTAGACGTAGCGGCGGTCACGCTCGCGATCGCGGGCGCGCTCGCGCTTGGCGGCACCCACCACGGCGCCCGCGACGGCGCCACGGCGGGCGGCCTTCTTCGCGTCACCGCCGAGCGCGGCCCCGATGGCCGCACCGGCCACCGCGCCACGAACCGCCCCGCGACCAGCACCACCGGGCTTGTAGCGATCGGGCACCGGGCCGTAGTAGCCGCTGATGCGTTCCGCTTGCACGCGGCAGTAGGCGTAGCGCGAGTCGTAGGCGGCAGCAGGGTTGTGCGCCAGCAGCAAGATCCCACCGGCCAATCCCAGGACCAGGCAATGCAGGGTTTTCATGTCGCGTAGCTCCATGACGTCGAAGGTGCCGCAGTGCAATGCACCGCAACGCCATTACACATGGCGCGGCAGCCTCCGGACGGCAGCTTTACCCAGTGTGGGTAATGAGGTCGGAAAGCATCGGCACGGCCGCGGGCTTCCCGCGTCGTGGCCGGTGAGGTTCGCTGCGCTCAGCACGCCCTACCTCGCTCCAATCACGAGGCCCGCCTTGTTGCGCGCTGCGCAACACGCTAAGCTGCGTCGATGATCAAGTCGTTCCGGCACAAGGGCCTGCGCCGACTGTACGAGACCGGCAGTGCGGCGGGCGTGCAAGCCGCACATGCCAAGCGTCTCCGCCTGCAACTGGCGGCGCTGGATTCGGCCCGGACCATCGACGACATGGACATCCCTGGATTCAGGCTGCATCCGCTGAAGGGCACCGAGCGCGGGCGCTGGTCGATCTGGGTCAACGGCAACTGGCGACTCACTTTCGAGTTTCGCGACGGCAACGCCCACGTGCTGGACTACGAGGACTATCACTGATGGCCATGCACAATCCTCCGCACCCCGGGGAATTCATTTCCGGCATCTACCTCGAGCCCAACGGCATCAGCGGCCGCCAGCTCGCCGAGCGGCTGGACGTGGCGCCGTCGACCTTGAGCCGCATCCTCAAGGGAACGAGCCGGATCACCCCGGAGATGGCCTTGCGCCTGTCCAAGTCTTTGGGTCGATCGCCAGAGAGCTGGCTCGCCATGCAGGACGCCCACGACCTTTGGGTGGCCCGGCAGGCGGTCGATCTCAGCCAGGTGAGTGCGCTGCCACTGGCGGAGGCTTGAGCCGCGCCGGTGCCACAAGTCGCCTCGCGGTAGCGGCCTGGCGCGTGGGGTGTGGTGCGCGGAGCGCACCGCGCCGTCGGGGGTTACGGCATGGCCGCGGGCTTCCCGCGTCGCGGCCGGTGCGGTTCGCTTCTTTCACCACACCCTCCATGGGCGCGGTGGCGTGGCACCGGGCTCAGCGCCTTTCGGCGAGGCGCTGCACCACGGCGTAGAGGACCGGGACGACGAAGATGCCGACCAGCGTCGCCGCCAGCATGCCGGAGAACACGCTGGTGCCCAGCGACACGCGCGAGCCGGCGCCGGCGCCGGAGGCGAGGACCAGCGGCAGGACGCCGAGGATGAAGGCGAAGGAGGTCATCAGGATCGGCCGCAGGCGCAGTTTGGCGGCTTCCAGCGCGGCGTCGGCGATCGCCAGCCCTTCGGCGCGGCGGATGCGGGCGAACTCGACGATCAGGATCGCGTTCTTGGCGGCGAGGCCGACCAGCAGCACGAGGCCGATCTGGGTGTAGACATTGTTGGTCGATCCCGCTGCCCACAGGCCCAGCAACGCGCCGAACACGCCGACCGGGATCGACAGGATAACGGCGAAGGGCACGCTCCAGCTCTCGTACTGCGCGGCGAGGAAGAGGAACACGAAGAGCAGCGCCAAGGCGAGCACGTACGGCGCCTGGCCGCCCGATTCGCGCTCCTGCAGCGACAGCCCGGACCACTCGATGCCGTAGCCGGCGGGCAGGGTCTCGCGTGCCACCTCCTCGAGCGCGTCTAGCGCCTGGCCCGAGCTGGAGCCGGGTGCCGGCTGGCCGCCGATCTCGGCCGTCGGATAGACGTTGTAGCGGCGGATCACCGCCGGCGCGCCGGTGGGTTCGGCACTGACCAGGCTGGACAGCGGCACCATCTCGCCAGCGCTGCTGCGCAGGTGGAAGGCCGCCAGCGCCTCGGTGTTGCCGCGGAACTCGGGCGCGGCCTGCATCGTGACCTTGTAGGTGCGGCCGAAGCGGGTGAAGTCGTTGACCGGCAGGCCGCCCAGATAGGTCTGCAGCGTCGCGAAGACCTCGTTGAGCGGCACGCCGAGCATCTGCGCGCGTTCGCGGTCGACGACGAAGCGCAGCGCCGGCGTGGCGGCCGAGAAGGAGGTGTAGGCAAAGCCGATCTCCGGCCGCTGGCTGGCCGCGGCGACGAAGTCCTGGGCCACCTGCGACAGCGCCTCGGCCCCGGCGCCACCGCGGTCCTGCAACATCAGGCTGAAGCCACCGGTGGTCGACAGGCCCGGGATCGAGGGCGGGTTGAAGACCATCACCTGCGCTTCGGCGATCTCGCGCGTGGCCGCCGAAAAGGCGCGCATGATCGCGGCCAGTGACAGCGAAGGATCGCCGCGCTCGTGCCAGGGCGCGAGCTTGACCACCATCAGCGCCTGGTTGGGTTGCGCGGTGCCGAGCAGCACGTTGACGCCGGTGATCGCCAGCACCCGTTCGACGCCGGGCAGCTCGCGGCCGGCGGCCTCGACCGCAGCGACCACCTCGCGGGTGCGCGCCAGCGCCGAGGCCTCGGGCAGGCTGACGCCGACCAGGAAGAAGCCCTGGTCCTCCTCCGGCACGAAGGCCCCGGGCACGCGCTCCAGCAAGCCCACCGAGGCCGCGCTCAGGGCGCCGAGCAGCACCAGCATCACGCCCGAGCGACGCACCGCCAGCGCCACGCCACGGCCGTAGCGCGCGGTCATCCGCTCGAAGCCGCGGTTGAAGGCGCCGAAGAAACCGCGCTGGCCGTGCCCTTCCTGCGGCGGCTTCAGCAAGAGCGCGCACAGCGCCGGCGTCAGGGTGAGGGCGACCAGCGCCGACAAGGCCACCGACACCGCGACGGTGAGCCCGAACTGGCGGTACATCACGCCGGTGATGCCGCCCATGAAGGCCACCGGAACGAAGACCGCGCCGAGCACCAGCGCGATCGCGATCACCGGCCCCGAGACCTCTTCCATCGCCTTGATCGTGGCTTCGCGCGCCGACAGCTTGCCGTGGCGCATGTGGTGCTCGACCGCCTCCACCACCACGATCGCGTCATCGACGACGATGCCGATGGCGAGCACCAGCGCGAACAGGGTCAGCGTGTTGACGCTGAAGCCCAGCAGCACGAAGGCGGCGAAGGTGCCGATCAGCGAGACCGGCACCGCGAGCATCGGGATCAGCGTCGCGCGCCAGCTCTGCAGGAACAGGAAGACCACGACCAGTACCAGCAGCAGCGCTTCGCCGAAGGTCTTGACCACTTCCTTCAGCGATTCCTCGACGAAGACCGTGTTGTCCTGCACCACCTCCACCGCCATGTCGGGCGGGAAGTCCGCGGCCAGCCGGTCGAGCTCGGCGCGCACGCGGCGCGAGGTCTCGAGTGCGCTGGCATCGGCGGTCAGGTTGATCGTGTAGATCGCCGCCGGCTGGCCGTCGAGCGAGCCGAAGTAGCGGTACTCCTTGGCGCCCATGCGCACATCGGCGACATCCGCCAGGCGCAGCAGGCGCCCGCCTTCCTCGGTGCGCAGCACGATCGCGCCGAACTCCTCCGGCGTCACCAGCCGCCCCTGCACCTCGGCGGCGTACTGGAAGGCTTGTCCTGCGGGCGCCGGGTACTGGCCGATCTGGCCGGCCGGCGCCTGCACGTTCTGCTCGCGCACCGCCTTCAGCACATCGCCGGTGGTGACGCCGAGGCGCGCCATGCGCTCGGGGTCCAGCCACAGGCGCATGCCGTAGTCCGAGCCGTACTCGCCCAGCTCACCCACACCGGGCACGCGCTTGATCGCATCGGCGAGGTAGATCGAGCCGTAGTTCTTCAGGAACAGCTCGTCGTAGCTGCCACCCGGCGAGTGCAGCGCGAAGTACATCAGCACATCGGGGCTGCGCTTGCGAGTGTTCACGCCGGCCGCCGTGGTTTCCGCGGGCAGCCCGGGCGTCGCCACCGCCACGCGGTTCTGCACCTGCACCGCGGCGATGTCGGCATCGCGCTCGAGGTCGAAGGTCACCGCGAGCGAGTAGTAGCCATCGGCCGAGGAGGTCGAGCTCATGTAGCGCATGCCCTCGACGCCGTTGACCTGCTGCTCGATGGGCTGGGCGATCGACTGCTCGACGATCGCGGCGTTGGCGCCGGGATAGGCGGCGGTGACATTGATCGTCGGCAGCGTGATCCGCGGGTACTGCGCGATCGGCAGCCCACTGAGCGCCAGCAGGCCGGCGATCAGCACGACCAGTGAGAGGACGATCGCGAAGACCGGCCGGTCGATGAAGAATCGGGCCATGGCGAGGCCTCAGTCCGCGGATGCGGGGGCAGCGAGCGGCTGCGCGTCGACCACCTGCCCCGGGCGGACGCGGTGGTGGCCTTCGACGATGACCCGGTCCGCGGGCGCCAGACCGGACTCGACGATCCAGTCGCCATCGACGCGCGGCCCCATCACCACCGCCCGCCGCTCGACCTTGCCGGCGCCATCGACGACGCTGACGAAGCGGCGGTCGAGCAGTTCCTGCACCGCGCGTTGCGGCACCCGCAGCGCAGCGGCACGCCGCTCGACGACCACGCGCACGCGGCCGTACATGCCCGGCTTCAGCACTTCGTCTGGATTGGGGAAATCGGCGGCGACCGCGAAAGTGCCGGTGCTGGCCGACAGCGCGCGATCGGCGAAGCTGATCTGCCCCGGATGCGGG
>JANJUH010000267.1 GCA_024710675.1 Lysobacterales bacterium | reverse complement strand
GCGTCGAGGTGTAGACGTCGATCTTGTCCATCACGCCATGCAACTCGGCGGTGCCGCGGCCGCTGGGGCCGAGGAAACCGGAGGCGTGGCATTCGTCGATGTGGACCAGTGCGCCGTATTGCTCGGCCAGTGCAGTCAGTCGGTCGAGCGGCGCGATCGCGCCATCCATGCTGAACACGCCGTCGGTCGTGATCATCCGGAAGCGCGCACCCTGCGCCGCCTGGAGTTGGGCTTCGAGGTCCGCCATGTCGCAGTTGGCGTAGCGGTAGCGCTGCGCCTTGCACAGGCGCACGCCATCGATGATCGATGCGTGGTTCAAGGCGTCGGAGATGATCGCGTCCTCGCTGCCCAGCAGGGGCTCGAAGAGGCCGCCGTTGGCGTCGAAGCAGGCGGCGTAGAGGATGGTGTCCTCGGTGCCGAAATAGTCGCTGATCCGCTTCTCGAGTTGCTTGTGCAGGTCCTGCGTGCCGCAGATGAAACGCACCGAGGCCAGTCCATAGCCGCGCTCGTCGAGCGCCTGCTTGGCCGCGGCGATGACTTCGGGGTGATCGGCGAGGCCGAGGTAGTTGTTCGCGCAGAAGTTGATGACCTCACGGCCATCGGCCAGCCGGATCGCTGCCGACTGCGGGGTGGCGATGATGCGCTCGCGCTTGAACAGGCCCTGGGACTCGATGCCGGCGAGTTCGGCGCGCAGGTGCTCGGCGATCGTGTAGGCCATGGTCATGCTCCGGGTGCGGCTGGGGGCGGGAATCCTACACGGTGGCGCGGCGCGCCCAAAAAAGAAGCCGCCCGGAGGCGGCTTCTTTCACTGCGATGGCGCCAGGAATCAGACCCGACGCGACACCGCGAAGGCGCCCACACCGAACAGGGCCAGTCCCAGCAGGATCAGCGCCATCGGGTTGTTGACCGGGGCCGGCGCCGGAACGATGAAGGTACCCTCGATGACGAAGGGCAGGGCCTTCTGCGCGGCGCCATCCAGCGCCGGTGCAAAAGCAGCACCCGCCAGCGACTGCAGCGCATTGCCCGCACCCGGCGTCACCGGCGGGCACCAGGGACCGCTGGCCAGCGAACCGGTGAACGCGACGTCGACCCAGTACGTGCCGCCGCCGAGCGTGAGGCCGCCAACATCCAGCGCGTTCGCCATGATGGGACGGCTGGTGGAGGTCAGCGTGGTATTGGTCACGCGGAAGATGTTGGTGAAAGCGGAATCCACCAGGCGATTGGTGGTGTCATCGCCGAAGATCACGCTGCCGGTACCCGGCGTGCCGGTCCAGATCCGCAGGGTGCCGCCGGTGAAGCTCGAAGTGGTCGTCGAACCGGTCTGGTACTGGAAGGTGGTGATCTGGTTGATGACCCAAGTCTGGCCGGCCGGGATCGTGAAATCATCGGCCATGCGGTTGCCGAGGTTGCCCTGGCAGCCGAAACCGAAGAGTGTGCCGGGTTCCTCGATCGCGCTGGTATTGGCGCCGCCGGCGCCGTTACCGGTGCCGGTGATCAGCGGGCCATTGTTGAAGAGCACCTGTGCGGCGCCGCCCCACACGGCTTCCGGGGCCTGGTAGGCCGGGCCGGGGCCACCGGGCACATTGTCCACAGCCTGGGCAAAGGCGGCAGGCGCCGCGGCGAGGATCGAGAGAGCGAGCAGGGTACGCTTCACGGTGGTTTTCCTTGTAATTGATGGAACTGCACTGCAAAGTTTATCGTGGATTCACGTCCGGCTCAATGTTCGCTCCCGGAATCCCGGAATTTGCGCGCCTGGCGTCTGGTCAGTGCCAGCGACAGCGACTCCGGCAGGTACTTCGCCAGCCCGGCCACGAAACGGTTCCAGCGGCCGTTGATGTGCACCATGCGGCCGGTTTCCACCGCCTCGAAGGCCTCCCGCGCCACCGTGGCGGCATCCATCCACATGTAGCGGGGCAGTTCCGACACCCGGCCGCGCATGCCGTTGACGTCGTGGAACTCGCTGTAGGTGAAGCCCGGGCAGAGCGCGGTGACGTGGATGCCCTCGGCGGCGACTTCCTGCGCCAGGGATTGCGAGAAGCGGATCAGGTAGCTCTTGGTGGCGCCGTAGAGCGTGTGGCCGGCGGTCGGTGGCACCAGGCCGGCCAGCGAGGCGACATTGACGATGCGCCCGTAGCCCCGCTCGCGCATGCCGGGCAGCAGCAGATAGGTGAGTTCGGTCGGTGCCCACAGCAGCACGCGCAGAAAATCGGCATGGCTGCGCCAGGGCACGGACAGGTAGTTCCCGGGCAGGCCATAGCCGGCATTGTTGATCAGTCCGTCGATGGTGAGGCCATGGGTGGCCAGCGCCTCGACCAGTTGCACCGGAGCCAGCGGATCGGCGAGGTCGGCCGCCAGCACCACCGCTTCGCAGCCGTGCTCGTTGGCCAGTGACTCGGCCAGCGCCTCCAGGCGATCGGTGCGCCGAGCGGTCAGCACCAGGTTCCAGCCACGGCGCGCCCACTCGCGGGCACAGGCCTCGCCGATGCCCGCCGATGCGCCGGTGATCAGGATGCGCCGTTTCTCAGTCATGGCTGGCTCCGGTGGTCGATGGGCGAAGGATACGGTCCGGGTGCAGCAATACGCCGTCTTCGCAGCGACCGATACCGATCAGCTCGCCGTTCGGGTCGATCGCCGCGATCACCGGCGCCTGCGGCACGCGGACCGGCTGAACCGGGTTGCCGTGGCGCAAACGGGCTGCTTCGGCCAGGGAGACAGTGACCTGGGGCAGGTGCGCGACGGCAGCCGCTGGCGGCAGCAGCAGGGCATCCAGGGCGGGGTCGTCGCCAGCGAGCGCTTCGAGGGCCTCGAGGGCGTGCATTGTTGGCGCGAGGAAAGGTGCGGCCCAGGTGCGCCGCAAGGCCTGCACATGGGCGCCGCAACCCAGCGCCAGTCCGAGATCATCGACCAGCGTGCGGATGTAGGTGCCGCTGCTGCAGTCGATGGCCAGTTCCAGCGTCGGCACTGCAAAGGCGAGGAGATCGAGTCGATGGATCGTCACCTTTCGCGGCGCGCGCTCGACCTCCACACCCTGGCGCGCCAGTTCGTACAGCGGCGTGCCATCGCGCTTGAGGGCCGAATGCATCGGCGGGATCTGCGAGATCGGGCCGCGCAAGGGCTCGAGGGCCGCCTCGATCCGGGCCTTGTCGATGCCATCGACCGCAGACTCGGCGGTGATCCGGCCGTCGGCATCCAGCGTATCGGTGCGGAC
>JANJUH010000253.1 GCA_024710675.1 Lysobacterales bacterium | reverse complement strand
GTGCGCACCATGAACTGGTCGGGTGCGGTGGAAACGAAGTCGGCGTCCTGGCTGTCGGCCCAGACGAAACTGCCCTCGTCGCCGTCAGCATCGCCGCTGGCGGCCACCCCGGAACAAGCCTGCTGCGCACCCGTGGTACTGCCGGGGCGAATCTTGGCGCGGCGGCCTGCCGCCAGACTGAATTGGCCGCCTGCGCAGTTGAGCTGTCCACCGGGCACGACGGCCGCAAAAGCGCTGGCGCTGTTGTTGTTGCCGCCAGCGACCACGCCGCCTTGGCCGTTGGCGACGTTCGAGCTGCCGCCGCCGACCGCACTGTTGATGGCGCTCGCGGTATTGCTGTTGCCACCCGCCACGCTGGCACCGTTACCGGATGCGCTATTCCCCAGGCCGCCCGCAATGGTGGCGCCTTCTGCATCCGCAAGATTCGCAGCACCCCCGCTGACGGTACCGTTCTCGTCAGTGGCGAGATTGTTTCGGCCACCGGCCACCGTGCTGCGCAGGCCAGTGGCACTGTTCTGAGATCCACCGCCGACTTGGCTAAACGCGCCCGAGGCCAGGTTGGCTTCGCCGCCCCCGACATGACTGGACGCACCGCTGGCCTGATTCTGGAAGCCGCCGGTGATGCTCGCGGAGAGGCCGCTGGCCTGGTTGTCGCGGCCGCCACCGATGAAGGAATCGTTCTGGCTCGCGCGATTTCCGCTGCCACCACCGATCGTGCTCTGCGTGCCGGAGGCGGCGTTGTCGACGCCGCCCGCCACGGTGCTGATGGCCCCGCTGGCCACGTTGCGGCCGCCGCCAGCGACCGTCGCGAACGGCCTGTCCGACAATGTACCGGTGTCGTTTCCGGCCCGGTTGGCATAGCCGCCGCCGACCACACCATAGTGATCGGTGACGCGGTTCGGGGCCTCGTTGGTGAACTCCGGGTCGCTGTTTCCGGCGGGAACGCCGCCGCCGGCAATGACGGCGCCGCGCACGCCGGGCAAAGCGCCATTGGCGCTCGAGCCTGCGACCACGCTGCTGGTGATCGGGACTCCGCCGAACAGCTCGATGCTGGGCTCGAGTAGCAGGCTCTGGTTGTTGCGGGTGCGCAGCACTAGCGGCTGCGCGTCGGTGGTGCCGAGGAAGTGGATGGCCGGGTCGCTGCCCGAATCACCGGTGGTGCTCCAGCAGGTGCCGATCAGCGCAGCCGACAGCGCCTTGCTGCGGCCAGGGATCGCGGCGAAGGATCCGCCTTCGGCCGTCGAACGGACGGCCGTCTCCAGCCACAACTGGTCGGTGGACGCGATCTTCGCATCGAACTCGACGCGGAAGCGGCCCTCGCGAACCTCTACGGCGGGCACCGTGATCGGTGCCGCCAGTGTGGTGCCTTCCCGCGCGCCGGGATAGGGCGTCAGGCGCAAATCGTAGCGACCGTTGGCCGGCTGGCCGCGATCGTCCAGTCGTCCCTCGTAAACGAAGCTGGTGGCACGGGTGGCAGGGCTCGCCGTGGACAAGAGGGCGAGCAGGAGCAGCGATACGGAGCGAGTGGACATGGCGTTCCTCGGCTGGGTCAGCGTGGCCGTGGCTTCACTCGAAGCCGTTGGCGAACAAGTTCTCGGGCTGCGCTTCGCAGCCGCCTTCGGGGATGTGCACGGCCTTGAGCGCGTAGCGTCCGTCGGGTGATGCGGTGGTCGGATCGAAGCGCGCCTGGGCGTCGAGGCGGAAGCGTCCGTCCGCCGACAGCGTCACGGCCTGCAGGCGGCCCTCGATGTGGAAGCGATCGCGGCTGGGATCGTCCGCGTCGCCGAGGACGGGCAGGGCGCCCAGGCTGAAGCAAAGCGCGAGCATCGGCAGGCGTAGCCGGTGGGGCTGGCTCGGGTTCGTGGTCATCTCAGCGTCCTCCCTGGCGCAGTTCGACGCGCTGCTCGAGGTCAGCCAATCGGGCCAGTAGCTCGGCGTTGGCGGCTTCCACCGTCCGGAGGCGGCGCTGCAGTGCATCCGAGTGGCTGGCCTGCGCCCGAATGGCTTCGCTGTTCAAGCGCTCGCGGGCAGCCAGGTCCTGCACGGCATTGGCGAGCAAGGCGCTCAGCCGATCGTACTTGACGCCCTCGATGTCACCGCGCGCGTTGCGTGTCACCAGCCGCTCGTCGATGGCGGCAACCTCCTCGGCGACGAAGCCGACATCAGCCTCGCCCGAGGTCTTCCAGCGATAGCCGACGGCCCGCAGGCGCAGTACCGCCGCCAGTCCGAGTTCGAGGTCGGTGATGGCGTCCTTGTAGCGGGCGCTCGAGGAACAGCTGGCGAGCTGATTGGTGGAGTTGCGGCACAGCGCGGTGCTGCCCGCGCTGCCGAGCGTGTCGACACGCAGCGTGCCATAGACGCGCAGGCGGTTGCCCGCGGGCCCACTGGTGCCGCTGTTGGCGGTGAACACCGCACCGCCGCTGGTGCGCACCATGAACTGGTCGGGTGCGGTGGAAACGAAGTCGGCGTCCTGGCTGTCGGCCCAGACGAAACTGCCCTCGTCGCCGTCAGCATCGCCGCTGGCGGCCACCCCGGAACAAGC
>JANJUH010000207.1 GCA_024710675.1 Lysobacterales bacterium | reverse complement strand
CGTGGTGATCGCCTCGTCGTAGGCATTGGTGTGCAGCGAGTTGCAGTTGTCGAAGAGCGCATACAGCGCCTGCAGCGTGGTGCGGATGTCGGTGAACTGGCTTTCCTGCGCGTGCAGCGAGCGGCCGGAGGTCTGGATGTGGTACTTCAGCATCTGGCTGCGCGCGCTGGCGCCGTAGCGCTCGCGCATTGCCCGCGCCCAGATCCGCCGCGCGACACGGCCGATCACCGTGTACTCGGGATCCATGCCGTTGCTGAAGAAGAAGGACAGGTTCGGCGCGAAGTCGTCGATCTTCATGCCGCGCGCGAGGTAGTACTCGACGATCGTGAATCCGTTCGACAGCGTGAAGGCGAGCTGCGAGATCGGGTTCGCCCCGGCTTCGGCGATGTGGTAGCCCGAGATCGACACCGAGTAGAAGTTGCGCACCTTCTGCTCGACGAAGTACTGCTGGATGTCGCCCATCATCTTGAGCGCGAACTCGGTCGAGAAGATGCAGGTGTTCTGCGCCTGGTCCTCCTTGAGGATGTCGGCCTGCACCGTGCCGCGCACGGTCTCGAGCGTCCTCGCCTTGATGCGCGCATAGGTCTCGGCATCGACGACCTCGTCGCCCGAGACGCCAAGCAGCCCGAGGCCGAGCCCATCGTTGCCCTCGGGCAGCAGGCCCGCGTACTGCGGGCGCGGGCGGTCCTTGTAGATCGCGGCGATGCGTTCGCGTGCCACATGCCAGCGCGATTCGTCCTCGCGCAGGTACTTCTCGACCTGCTGGTCGATCGCGGTGTTCATGAACATCGCGAGGATGATCGGCGCCGGCCCGTTGATCGTCATCGAGACGCTGGTCGCCGGGTCGCAGAGGTCGAAGCCCGAATAGAGCTTCTTCATGTCGTCGACGGTCGCGATCGACACACCCGAGTTGCCGATCTTGCCGTAGATGTCGGGCCGTACCGCGGGATCCTCGCCGTAGAGCGTGACCGAATCGAAGGCCGTCGACAGGCGCGCGGCCGGCTGGCCGAGCGACAGGTAATGGAAGCGCCGGTTGGTGCGCTCGGGCGTGCCCTCGCCCGCGAACATGCGGGTCGGGTCCTCGCCAGTGCGGCGATAGGGATAGACGCCCGCGGTGTACGGATAATGGCCCGGCAGGTTCTCGCGCATCAAAAAGCGCAGGAGGCTGGCCCAGTCCTTGAAGGTGGGCGCGGCGATCTTCGGGATCTGCTGGTGCGACAGCGACTCGCGATAGTTCTCGACCCGGATCGCCTTGCCGCGCACGGCGTACTCGGTGACCGGTTCGACGATCGAGCGCAATCGATCGGGCCAGGCCTGCAGCATCGCGATGGCCTCCGGGTCGAGGCTGCGCACCGCATCGTTGTAGCGTTGGCGCATCACGCGCAGGGCAAGATCATCGGCCGCGCGGGCCTGGGTGGCCTCGTCGAGCAAGTAGCTCGAACGGTCGGCGCGCACCGTCTCGGTCTCGGCCTTGCGGGCGCCGGCCGGCAACAGCACTTCGGGCGCATACAGTTCCAGCGGCGCCGGACGCAGCGGATCGGCGAACTCACCGAGCACCCGGTAGAAACTCTCCGCCCGCGCCGCCGCCTCCGCCTGCACGTCGATGCGCCGGTTGATTCCCCGGCCCTGCTCGGCGATCTCGGCGAGATAGCGCACCCGCGCACCCGGAATCAGCACCGTCGCCCGCGGCTCCTTCAGCGAGGTATCGATCACAGGCTCGAAATCACAACGCGGACTGCCCATCCGGCTCGCTTCCCCGAGTCCCGAGTCCCGAGTCCCGATTCCCGCCTTCGCCCTGAGCAGGCGGCACAGGTTCACGAACATCCAGCTGACGCCCGGATCGTTGAACTGGCTGGCGATCGTCGGGTAGACGGGCACATCCTCGTCGGCCATCTGGAAGGCCTGGCGGTTGCGCTTCCACTGCTTGCGCACGTCCCGCAGAGCGTCTTCGGCACCGCGCTTGTCGAACTTGTTGAGCACGACCAGCTCGGCGAAATCGAGCATGTCGATCTTCTCGAGCTGGCTCGGCGCGCCGTATTCGCTGGTCATCACGTAGACCGGGAAGTCGACGAGGTCGACGATCGCCGAGTCGCTCTGGCCGATGCCGGCGGTCTCGACGATCACGAGGTCGAAACCCTGCCCCTTCAGGAAGGCCACGCAGTCCTTGAGCACCGTGTTGATCGCCGCGTGCTGCTGGCGCGTCGCCATCGAGCGCATGTATACGCGCGGACTGCGCAGGCTGTTCATGCGGATGCGGTCGCCCAAGAGCGCGCCACCGGTGCGGCGGCGGGTCGGATCGACCGAGATCACCGCGATCCGCATTTCCGGGAAGCTGGCGAGAAAGCGGTTCAACAGCTCGTCGGTGACGCTGGACTTGCCGGCGCCGCCGGTGCCGGTGAGGCCGAGGACGGGGACGTGGGCGGCCTCACCCTCGCCAACGAGCGACAATCGGGACCCGGTGGAAGCGGACTTCCGCAAGGCCGTCAGTTCGGGCTCCGCCAGAGTGCCGTTCTCGATGGCGGAGAGCCTGGCGGCGATCCAGGCGTCATCGCGGCCCTGAGCCGCTGCGCCGATCTTCCCCGGGTCCCGGGTCGCGGGCGTCGGGTCCCGGCCAGAACGGCCCGCATGCGCGCGCCGCACCACATCCTCGATCATCGCCACGAGGCCGAGTTGCATGCCGTCGTTGGGGTGGTAGATGCGCTCGACCCCGTAGGCGTGCAGTTCTGCGATCTCCTCCGGCGTGATCGTGCCGCCACCGCCGCCGAACACCCGCACATGGCCGGCGCCGCGCTCGCGCAGCATGTCGACCATGTACTTGAAGTACTCGGTGTGCCCGCCCTGGTAGCTCGACACGGCGATCGCGTCGGCATCCTCCTGGATCGCCGCACGCACCACATCCTCGACCGAGCGGTTGTGGCCCAGGTGCACGACCTCCGCGCCCTGCGACTGGATCAGCCGGCGCATGATGTTGATCGCGGCGTCGTGGCCATCGAAAAGGCTCGCAGCCGTCACGAAGCGCAAGGGCGCCGTGGTGGCGAGACGATCGTCAGCGGGCAACTGCTGGTGGGCGGGGCTGGACATGCCGGGCTCCGTCAGGCGGGGAGAAGCGGGATTCTAGCCAGTCGCGCGCATCCCCATGTGCCCAAGGCCCGAAACACCGCCCAGGCGCACTCGGGCCGGCCTCATTCGACCCCAATGTACACGAGGCCCGCGCGCCGGCCCTCGGCAAGCAGCTGGGCGGCCAGGCCATAGGGCACATCGAGCTCGATTCGGAAACGCCACGAGCCCTGGTCTCCGGGTTCGAGGCGACCCTCGGAGAGGAACAGTCCGGCCAGTTGGGGGCGCGAGATGGAATGGCCGTTGAGCGACAGCACAGGCCGTCCGCCATCCGACGCGAGCACGACCTCGTACTGCGGATTCAGCGACGGCGGCCCGCAATGGATGGCGCCTCCTCCAGGAAGCCTGACTGCAGAAGTCGCCCGGGGTGCAGCGAACAGAAAAACCACCGCGAGTACGAGCATCAGGCCCACGAGGGGCATCGCATTGAGTTGCTGGATCGGATCCTCGGTCGCCCTCGCCATAAGCGGCTCCTGTGCTCGACATGATTGGCGTCGGTCACAGCGTACCCAGCAGCAGGACATGCGGACACCCCCCAAGTTCTGACGTTCATTTGCGCTTCCCAGGCCCCTGCATCACGCGACCCGCACGCCGGGCCGGGCGCAAGCGGCTAAGCTGCCCGCTCTCAGCGTTCCTCCGGAGACCGCCATGAACCGCGCCCTGTCCACTCTCTCCTTCGCCCTCGCTCTCGCGCTGCTGCCCGCCTTGCCCGCCAGCGCCGCCGACCGGGCCGGCGATCTCGCCTTCGCGACCCGCTCGGTGGTCTACGCGCAGAACGGCATCGCGGCCACCAGCCATCCGCTGGCCACCCAGGTCGCGCTCGATGTGCTCAAACAGGGCGGCACAGCGATGGACGCGGCGATTGCGGCGAATGCGACGCTGGGATTGATGGAGCCCACCGGCTGCGGCATCGGCGGCGATCTCTTCGCGATCGTCTGGGATCCGAAGACGAAGAAACTGCATGGCTACAACGGCTCCGGGCGCTCGCCGCAGGGGCTGACACTGCAATGGTTCCGCGAGCAGGGCATCGACAAGGTGCCGAGCTTCGGACCGCTGCCGCTGACCGTGCCGGGCGCGGTCGACGGCTGGTTCGCGCTGCACGAACGCTTCGGCAAGCTGC
This sequence comes from Lysobacterales bacterium, assembly GCA_024710675.1. Taxonomy (GTDB): domain Bacteria; phylum Pseudomonadota; class Gammaproteobacteria; order Xanthomonadales; family SZUA-5; genus JANJUH01. Next base: position 10,622 of record JANJUH010000207.1, on the reverse strand, counting down.
CGATGAAGACCGTGCTGGCGCCGGCGATCGACTATGCGGAGCAAGGCCACCCGGTGGCACCAGTCATCGCGGCGGGCTGGGCGCGCGCGCCGCTGCGCTACGGGCAGTTCCCGGGCTTCGCCGAGCAGTTCCTGATCGACGGCCAACCACCCAAGGCCGGCCAGGTCTGGAAGAACCCCAACCTCGCACGGACCTACCGCAAGCTCGCGAAGGAAGGTCGCAAGGGCTACTACGAAGGCGAGATCCCACGCACCATCGAGGCCTACATCAAGGAACAGGGCGGCTTCCTCGCCGCTGCGGACTTCGCCGCGCACCGCGGCAACTGGGTCGATCCCGTGTCGACGAATTACCGTGGCTTCGATGTCTGGGAGATCCCGCCGAACGGCCAGGGTATCGCGGCGCTGCAGATACTGAACCTGCTCGAGGCCTTCGATTTGCGCGGCTACGGCTTCGGCAGCCCGATGCATGTGCATCTGTTCGTCGAGGCCAAGAAGCTCGCCTTCGAGGATCGCGCCCGCTGGTATGCCGACCCGGAGTTCTCGGAAGTCCCGGTCGAGCGCCTGATCAGCAAGGAATACGGCCACGAACGCCGCCAGAAGCTCGACATGCGCCGCGCCGCGCGCAGCGTCGAGGCCGGCAACCCGGCGCTGCAGCAGGGCGACACGATCTACCTGACCACCGCCGACAAGGACGGCATGATGGTCTCGCTGATCCAGTCGAACTACCGCGGCATGGGATCGGGCATGGTGCCGCCGGGCCTGGGCTTCATGCTGCAGAACCGAGGCGAGCAATTCGTGCTGAAGGAAGGCCACCCGAACAGCTACGCGCCCGGCAAGCGCCCCTTCCACACCATCATCCCCGCCTTCATCACCAAGGACGGCCAGCCCTGGATGAGCTTCGGTCTGATGGGCGGCGCCATGCAGCCGCAGGGCCACGCGCAGATCGTCATCAACCTGATCGATTTCCAGATGAACCTGCAGGAAGCCGGCGACGCCCCGCGCATCCACCACGACGGCTCCACCGAGCCGGAGGGCCAGGTGCTGGTGATGAGCGACGGCGGCGAGGTTCAACTCGAAAGCGGCTTCCCCTACGAGACCATCCAGGCACTGATGGACATGGGCCACAAGGTCGGGTTCGCGAACGGCCTCTTCGGCGGCTACCAGGCCATCCAGCGTGACCCCGAGACCGGCGTCTACGCCGGCGCCAGCGAGTCGCGCAAGGACGGGCACGCGGCGGGGTATTGACGAGACCCGTCAGCGGAGGGACATCGATCTGTCACCGTGGATCGAGGGGTGGACGTCGAGGGCACGAGGGCACGGAAGAGCAGGGTTGACGGGAGTCCGGGCGGGTCCGTTTGGGTTGGCAGATGCGTCTTTCGCAGAACAGGCACGAAGCCGTGAGGCGCCGGGAGAACGAATCACGGAAACGCAACGGCCGGCCTTCACGGGGATGGACTCAGCCCCCGACGCAGCCATGCTTTTTCGTGCCCTCGTGCCCGTCGCCATTGTTGACCCACACCCAAGCGCACCTTGCCGATACTCCCCGCGTCCAAAGGAGAAGCCGATGCGCACCCTGCCCTGCTCCCTCGCCCTCGCCATCGCCCTCGCCGCCGATCCGGCCGCTGCCCTGACGCTCGCCTGCGGGCAGGTCTTTGATTCGCAGCAGGGCAAGTTGCTCGGCCCGCACCTGATCGAGATCAGCGACGGCAGGATCACGGCGGTGCGCGCTGGCCGGGCCGAGGCGGGTTCGGAGGTGGTCGACCACTCTGACGCGACCTGCGTGCCGGGACTGATCGACCTGCACACCCACATCAGCAACTTCGAGTCGAGCCCGGCGCGCTATGTCGAGGGCTTCCGCCTCAACGCGGGCGACTACGCGCTGCGCGCCGCGCTGAACGCGCGAAAGACGCTGCGCGCCGGCTTCACCACCATCCGCGACCTCGGCGAGACCGAGGGCGCCTCGATTGCGCTGCGGTCGGCCATCGAGCAGGGCATTGCCGAGGGCCCGCGTATCTACACCTCGGGCAAGTCGATCGCGACCACCGGCGGCCACGCCGACCCGACCAACGGCCGTGCGCGCTCGCTGCCGAACCAACCGGGCCCGGCCGATGGCGTCATCAACGGGCCGGAACAGGCCTACGAGGCCGTGCGCTACCGCTACAAGGAAGGCGCCGACCTGATCAAGATCACCGCGACCGGCGGAGTGCTCAGCTACGCCAAGAATGGCCTCAATCCGCAGTTTTCGCAGGCCGAGATGGAAGCGATCGTCGCCGCCGCGCGCGACTACGGCTTCAGCGTCGCGGCCCACGCCCACGGCAAGGAAGGCATGCGCCGCGCGATTGTCGCCGGCGTGACCACCATCGAGCACGGCAGCTTCATGGATGCCGACCTGTTCCCGCTGATGAAGAAGCACGGCACATGGTACGTGCCGACCTTGATGGCGGGCTGGTGGACCGCGACCAAGGCCGAGGAGCCGGGCTACTACCCGCCGATGATCGCGGCCAAAGCGAAGGCCATCAGCCCGCAAATGACCTCGACCTTTGCGAACGCGTACAAGGCAGGGGTGAAGATCGCCTTCGGCACCGATACCGGCGTCTCCCCGCACGGCATGAATGCCAGGGAGTTTGCGCTGATGGTGGCGGCCGGCATGCCGCCGGCCGAGGCGATCCAATCGGCCACGCTGCACGCCGCCGAAGTGCTGGGCGCCAAGGGCGAGCTGGGCGTCATCGCGGCTGGCGCCCATGCCGACATCGTGGTGATCGAAGGCAATCCGACAACGGATGTCACGCTGCTCGAGCGCCCGCTGACCACCTACAAGGCGGGTGTAGCCTACGGCCCGCTGTAGGGCTGTTCGGTGATCGACACTGCGGACGCTTGCGCGAGCGTATAACGCCCCCATCTTCCGGACTTCCCCAGGATCGGGTGCCCACCATGGCCGACTCAGCGCACATCTTCCACGCCACCCAGGACAATTTCGAGGCCGACGTCATGGAAGCCTCCTTCCAGACGCCGGTGCTGGTCGACTTCTGGGCGCCCTGGTGCGGTCCCTGCAAGCAGCTCATGCCGATGCTCGACCGTATCGTCGGCGAGGCGAAGGGCGCGCTCAAGCTCGCCAAGGTCAACACCGATGAACAGATGGCCCTGGCTGGCGCCTTCGGCATCCGCAGCCTGCCGACCGTGGTGCTGTTCAGGAACGGCCAGCCGGTCGATGGCTTCATGGGCGCCCAACCCGAGGGCGCGATCCGCCAGTTCCTGGCGCGTCACCTGACGGCCACGCCGCCCGAACCCGAGGAACCCGAACCGGTCGACCAGGGTGGCGAGGACTTCACCGCGACCATTGCCCGCCTGCAGGCCGCGATCCAGGCCGAACCGAGCAAACACGAGCTGAAGGCCGAATTGGCCGACACGCTCCTGCAAGCCGGCCTCTACGACGAGGGCGTCGCCCTGCTCGACCAGTTGCCCGGCGAAGCGCAGGAGCACGACCTCGCCCGTCGCGCGCGGGCCCGCCTCGGCTTCATCCAGGCGCTCGAGCACGCCCCCGCAGTGGCCGAATTGCAGGCCCGGATCACGGCCGATGGCGGCAACCTGCTGGCGCGCTACCAGCTCGGCGCCGCGCTGATGCTGGCCGGCCAGTTCGCCCCGGGCATGGATCAGTTCCTGGCCATCCTGAAGGCCGATCGCAAGTTCGAGGAGGACCTCGGCCGGCGCGCACTGGTCGAAGCCTTCCGCATCGTCACCGACGAAGACCTGGTCGGGGATTACCGCCGCAAGATGACCAGCCTGCTCTTCTGATGGCCGCCCCCCATGGGCGCCGGAAAATCTTCGGAGTAGCCTTCGATGGCCGGGAATCTCCCCGGCCACTTACCTTTGGGGAATGTATGAAGAAGAGTTTGCTGGCGGCGCTTGCGGCGGCATTCTTGTTGTCGATGGGGACGGTCTCGGCGCAGGACGAGAAAATCGACTGCGAGAGCATGGCCGAACTCGGCGGAGCGCTCGACATGGTCCGCCAAGGCCTCGAGGCCGGCGAGACCGTCGATGACGCAACCTACAACGACCTCGCCGATGTCATCAACGCGATGCGCGTGATCGCCGAGGCCGAAGGCAACGCCAAGCTCGATCGCGCCCTCGATCGCCTGGTCGATGCCCACAACAACAACGATCGTCGCGAGTACATCGCAGCGCTGCGCGACGTGGACACTGTCTGGGGCGCCCTGTACGTCGCCGATTGCGATTGATGGCCGGAACGTGAGGTGCCTGGCCGCTCCCACGTAGGAGCGCCCTTGGGCGCGAACAGGATTGCGGCAAGGCCCTTTCGCGCGCAGAGCGCGCTCCCACGGGAGCGGCAGGCTTCCGCCTGGACCGTCGCAGGAGCGCCCTCGGGCGCGACCGGCCTCAGGCCCGGTCGAAGGGAAACACCAGCACCTCGCTGATCGAGACCGCCTGCACCAGCCATTGGTGCAGGCGGTCTATGCCGAGGGCCACGCCGGCGCAGGCGGGCATGTCGGGCAACGCCGACAGCAAGTTCTCGTCGATCGGCGGCATGACCGAGCCACGCTCGCGGCGAACGCCGAGGTCGCCATCGAAGCGCGCGCGCTGCTCGATCGCATCCCCCAACTCGTGATAGCCGTTGGCCAGTTCCATCGAACCCAGGTAGAGCTCGAAACGCTCTGCGAGCGGCGGGTCGCCGGGACGGATGCGCGCGAGCGCCGCCTGCTCGGCCGGAAAATCGTGGACGAACAGCGCGGCCGAGGGATCGAGCGCCGGCTCGATGAGGTGCGTGCGCACCAGGTCGAGCAGGTCTGCGCGCGACAGCCCGCGGAAATCGCTGAACCACGATGACAGGCGCTGCTCCAGTTCGGGATCGCTGGCGGAGAAGGGATCCAGTCCGGTGTGGCGAAGGTACAGCGTGCGGTAATCCACGCGCTCGATGACCCCGAGGCTGCAATCGAAAACCGCCGCCAGCGCGCGCAGCAGAGCCTCCACCTCGTCCATCAAGCGGCAGTGGTCCCAGCCGACGCGATACCACTCGAGCAGCGTGAACTCCGGATTGTGGCGGCGGCCGGTCTCGCCGTTGCGAAACACCGGCCCGATCTCCCAGATGTCGCCACTGCCCGCGGCCAGCAGGCGCTTGTGGAAGTACTCGGGTGAGGTGCGCAACCATCGTTCGGCCGGACCCTCGCCACGGCCGCCATAGCGGGTCACGAAAGACTCGATGTTGGGATCGGTATTGCCGGCCGCCGACAGCACCGGCGTCTGCACTTCGAGCACTGCCCTGGCTGCGAAGAAGCCGCGGATCGTGGCTTCGATCCGCGCCCGCTCGAGCAGGCGCTGGCGGATCTCAACCCGCATGCGCGGCCAGCAGTGCGAGCAATGCCTCTTCGTCGAGAACCGGGATGCCCAGCTCCGTGGCCTTGGCCAGCTTGGATCCCGCCTCGCTGCCAGCGACGACAAAACTGGTCTTCTTCGACACGCTGCCGGCCACCTTGGCACCGAGCGCCTCCAGACGCGCTCCGGCCTGCTCGCGTGTCATGCCGGCCAGCGTGCCGGTCAGTACCACGGTCTGGCCCGCCAGCGGGCCCTGCGCGCCAGCGGCCGGCGCCTGCTCCGGCCAATGCACACCGGCGCTGCGCAAACGTGCCAGCACCTCGCGATTGCGCGGATCAACGAAGAAGCGATAGAGGCGCTCGGCAACGACAGGCCCCACATCCGGCACCTGGATCAGCGCCTCGCCGGCCAGTGCCTTGCGTCCGGCAGCGTCGAGCGCGGCCTCGCCGGTGAAGTACGGCGCCAGTGCCAGGCTGGCATCGACCAGGGCATCCAGGCTGCCGAAATGCCTCGCCAGTGCCTTCGCCGTCGCCTCGCCTACATCGCGGATGCCGAGCCCGTAAAGGAAACGCTCCAGGCGCGTGTCCCTGGATTGCTCGAGCTGCGCCAGCAACTTGTCGGCCGAGCGCTCGCCCATGCGGTCGAGCTTGGCCAAGGTCGCCCGATCCAGGGTGTACAGATCGGCCACGGTCTCCACCAGCCCGGCATCGACGAGCTGGTCGGCCAGCTTGTCACCCAGACCCTCGATGTCGAGCGCGCGCCGCGACGCATAGTGGCGCAATGCTTCCTTGCGCTGGGCCGGGCAGACCAGGCCGCCCGAACAGCGGATCACCGCCTCACCCTCGTCCCGCAGCAGCGGCGAACCGCATTGCGGACATTGGGTGGGCGGCTCGACGGCGCGCGCATCCGGCGGCCGTCGCTCCGGCACCATGCCCACGACTTCGGGAATCACGTCACCGGCCCGGCGCACGATCACCGTGTCGCCCGGCCGCAAGTCCTTGCGCGCCAGTTCGTCGAAATTGTGCAGCGTCGCATTGGACACCGTGGCGCCACCGACGAACACCGGTTCGAGACGCGCCACCGGGGTGACCGCGCCAGTGCGTCCGACCTGCACATCGACCGCGAGCAGGCGTGTCAGGGCCTCTTCGGCGGGAAACTTGTGTGCGATCGCCCAACGCGGCGCGCGTGAGACAAAGCCCAGTTCCTCCTGCCAGTCGAGGCGGTCGACCTTGTAGACCACGCCGTCGATGTCGTAGCCGAGCTTGCGCCGGTCAGCCCCTATTCGCTCGAAGTAAGCCAGGCAGCCATCGGCGCCGATCGCCGTGTCTGCCAGGGCCGACACCGGCAAGCCGTAGCCGCGCAAGTGCGCCAGCACGCCACTGTGGGTATCGGCCAGGCGCGCCAGCGAGCACTCGCCGATGCCGTAGGCAAAAAAGGCGAGTGGGCGCGCGGCGGCAAGGCGTGGGTCCTGCTGGCGCACACTGCCGGCCGCGGCATTGCGCGGATTGACCAGCTCCTTCTCTCCGCGTTCGCGGGCGCGCCGGTTGTAGGCCTCGAATCCCGCCCGCGGCATGTAGACCTCTCCGCGCACCTCCAGCAAGGCGGGTGCGTCGGCCGAGAGGCGCAGTGGCACGCTGCGGATCGTGCGCACCGTATGCGTCACATCCTCGCCGATCTCGCCGTCGCCGCGGGTTGCCGCGCGCACCAGCCGGCCCTCCTCGAAGCGCAGGCTGATCGCCAGGCCGTCGATCTTGGGTTCCACCGAGAACACGATGGCATCGAAGCCCAGCATGTCCTCGATGCGCGCGACGAAATCGCGCACCTCGGCCTCGCTGAAGGCATTGCCCAGCGAAAGCATGGGACGGGCGTGGCGGACGCTGGCGAACTCGCCGATCGGCGTCGCACCGACGCGCCGGGTGGGTGAATCGGGCGCCGCCAGCTCGGGGTGGGCCTCTTCCAGTTGCCGCAGTTCGTGGAACAGACGGTCGTACTCGGCGTCCGGGATCGTCGGCGCATCGAGTACGTGATAGCGATGATCGTGGCCGCGGATCTCCTCGCGGAGCTCGGCGACGCGCCGCGCCAAGGCCGGATCCGCCATCGCGATCACCAGCCCGGCTTGAATTCGGCCTGCTCGCGCTTGCGGTCCCAGGCGCGCAATTCGTCACGCAGCGCGGCAATGCGCTGGCGACCGATCGGCGTGCGCTGGTCGTCGAGCAATTGCGCACCCAGCAACTCGGCGACGCGCTGTGCTGCCGGCAACAGGATGTCCCAGGCGTCCAGGGCCGACAGCGGCCCCGGCAGCGTCATGAACAACACGACCCCGGGCGTCGAGAACTGGTCGATCTCGGCCAGGTCGAAACTGCCAGGGCGGACCATGTTGGCCATGCTGAACACCGGCCCCGCATCGGCGTGGCGTTCCTCCACACGGTGGAAGATGCCGAGATCGCCATGGACCATGCCGGCCTTCTCGGCCGCCACGACGATTTCCGGGCCGTGCAGCGCGAAGCCGTCGCGGGCGACCACGTACAGGCTGACGATGCGCTCGGGCTGGCGTGACTCCCGTTGGCCACGGCTCGCACCGACGGCGTCGGCGAGATCCCTGCCCTCGCTCAGGCCATCGACCCGCAGGCTCGGCAATTGACCCTCGTCCGGCAGGAACCACGCCGGCGGCTGCCCGTCTTCGCCCCCATCCGCGTCCAGCACTGGCTCGCGCCGCCCGCCGCCACGCGTCCCGTCGGCGGGCTGCCGACGACCGAACCACCAGATGCCGGCCAGGATCAGCGCGCCGAGGACGATGAGGGCAATGCGCAGTTCGGTCGCGGTCATGACTAGCCGAGGTCGTGGGTCCGGTGCGGAGCAGACGGTATCCGGTGGAGGATAGCTGGTGAAAGAGCTTGAAGTCGTGCCCGCGACTTCACCCGGCCACGGCCATGGCCGTTATGATCGGAGGCCAGTCACCGTGAGCCTTTCGCCGCCCGTGTCGTTTCTTGATCGCCTCAAGCGTGAAGCCGAAGAGCAACGCCTGGCTGCGGAAGCGGCCAGCCGCGAGCGCGACGAACGCGAATCGACCTACCGCAGCGAAGTCGATCCGCGGATGCGCAGCCTGGTTCAGTACCTCGAGGGTGTGGTCCGTACGCTGATCGAGCTCAAGCCCTCGTTCCGGGCCTACATGAACATCGCCGGCTATGGCGATCTCGCGGCGCAGCCGATGTGGGACTACCGGCTGGAGCACGAACGCCGCCACCGGAGCTGGGTTCTCAAGTTGAACTGGACCTGGCGCGTCGACCCGGAAAAGTCTCCGGTCGTGCGCGCCGAGACCGCGCAGAAGGTCAAGGCCCTGATCAGTGCCTTCCGTGGCCACCAGCTTGGCGGCGTCAAGGAAGAACTGCGCAACCGCACCGGCGACATCATCGTCGCCAGCTTCCATGCCCGCGGCCAGATCCGCGCCAGCCTCGAGGCGCAGATCTCCGCCGACGACCCGGTGCTGCGCATGGTGTTCACCAACGCGAGCTGGCTGGGCACGAGCCGCCGCCAGGTGCCGTGGGCCCACATCGACGACGAACTCTTCGACAAGCTCGCGCGTTTCCTCGTGCGCGAGGACGACACGCTGTTCACCGAGGAATTCGGCACCCGCCCGCGCGTCGCGGAAGATGCTCCGGCGCCAGCGGCCGATGCCGCCAGGCCAGCCGCCAGCAACTTCACCAACGAGCTCGACGAATTTGCCAGCTTCACCGCAGCCGCCTCGAAGCCCGCGCCAAAGGCGAAGCCGACCGAGCCGGCGGCGCCTTCGATGGACGACATCCTCGGCGCGATTCCCGACCCCACGGCTGCACTGATCGCAGCCCTGGGGCTGGAGGGCGCGGGCCCCGAAGTCTCGGCATTGTCGGCTGACGACTGGAACAACTCGGCGGCGCCGACCCCGCCCGTGGGCTCACCCGCCGCTCCACCCGCTCCCACTCCGGTCGCGCCAGCGGAACCGCCGGTCGCCAACGCGCCCGCCGAGGCCGCTCCCCCGCTGAATCCCGCGTCGACACCGGCGCCACCGCGCCCTGCGCCGGCATCGACAAGCGACGATGACTTCGAGCCACTGACACGGACGGAAGCGGCGCTGATCGAGAAACTCCGGCGCAAGGCCAACGCCTCCTTCGCCGCGCCAGCTCCCGGCGCTGCGCCTGCATCACCGCCGGCCCCGGCAGCGCCAGGTGATTCTGCCGCCGGCGGTGATGACGCTCCCACGGAGAACCAGAAGCTCGATGCCGCGGCCTTCCGCCGGCGCATGAGCGGCATGCTCTCGAAGCTGCGCGAGGACGAACCCGGCGGAAAATCCGGCTGAACGGGCATCGGGCCGTGCATGACACGGTCACAGGGAGCCCTTAGCCTCGGCGCCAGGCCCAGTCCATCGAGGGAGACCGACGATGACGCAGGTCCCGGTCCGCGGATCAACCGAGACGCAAGCGCTTTGGGAGCGGATCGCCGCACACCCCTTCGAGTCCGCGGATGACGGCATCGACCTGGTTCGCCGCTTCGCCCGCGAACAGGCTTGCACGTTGGCGGCGGCACGCGGCGCTGTCGAGGAATACCGGCGCTTCGCTTTCCTGTGTTGCATCTCCGATCAGGAGTTGACCCCCAGCCTGCTGGTCGACGAGGTGTGGCACCTGCACCTCTTGCATACCCGCGACTACTGGCAGCACTGGTGCCCGGAGGTCCTGCGCTGCCCGCTGCACCACGGCCCTACGCGCGGCCGCCGTATCGACGGGGAGCGTTACCGTACGCAGTACGCCCGGACTCTGGCCCTGTATGAACAACACTTCGGCCATCCCCCCGCTGCCTGTTGGCCCGGGACGCGCGAACGCTTCGCGGCCAACGCCAGGATCCGCCGCATCGACCTCGCTCGGCATGTCGTCCTGCCGCGACCGCGCTGGCCCGCGGCAGCCACGCTGGGCCTCGCGGCAAGCACGCTCCTTGCGCTGCTGATCGCACCCGGCGTCGATGCGCTTCCCGCCAATCCGCTCGACTGGAAAGCAGCTCCCTTCCTGACCTTGTATGCGGTGCTGGTCGCGATCGCCCTGCTCGCCGGAGCATGGCTGGGTCGCAATGCCCGCGACACCGGCAGCGGCGCAGCCGCCCCCGGCGATCCACTGGAACTGGCCTATCTCGCCGGCGGGCCGGAGCGTTGCGCCGATGCCGCGGTGGTGCGTCTGCTCGAGGATGGCCGGGCTCGCTGGGATGCCCAGGGCACGCGCCTGATCCTGGACGCGCCACCGTCCGGCCATGGCGAGCACCTCGACCATGTCGCCC
>JANJUH010000180.1 GCA_024710675.1 Lysobacterales bacterium | reverse complement strand
GCCATCCTCGACGACCTGTGGGGCGAGGGCGAGGTGGCCATCACCGCCCACGGGGGACGTCACTGGGCGGCGCAGGAATCGGTGTTCCCGGGCCTCTGGCGCGTCAGCGCGCGCGAGGACGGCGGCGAACGCAGCGAGTGGCTGGAGGTCGGCAGCATCCCGGCCTTCGTGCGCCGGCTCGCCGAGCAGTCCACGCGTACCGACCTCGATCTCTCCGGTGCCGAGCACGCGGGCCTGATGAACGCCTTACCGGTCCTTGCCGAGGTCCGTGCCCGCTCCCGCGACCATGAGCACGGCACCCCGAACCACGTGATCAATTTCACGCTGCTGCCGTTGACCCCTACCGACAGCGAGTACATCGTGCGCGTGCTCGGCGAAGGCGGTTTGCGCATCCGCTCCGATGGCTACGGTTCCTGCCGCATCGTGATGACCGGCCTGCGCCGGGTCTGGAGCGTGCAGTTCCTCAACACCATGGGCAATGTCGTCCTCGACACGCTGGAAGTCGGCGACGTGCCCGCTTCCGCCCTCGCGGCGCGCGAGGATTTCGAGGACTCTGCCGAGCGCCTGCGCGAGCTGGCCGCGGCTTACATGGTAGAGGGCGAGGGCCAGGCATGAGCGCGATCTTCGAGGGCAGCTACCTCGGCGACGACACCAAGCTCTCCGCCGACACCCAGCTCGAGTGCGGCATCTGCTGGCATGTCTACGACCCGGCCGAGGGCGACGAGGTCTGGCAGATCGAGGCCGGCACGCCCTTTTCCGAGCTGCCCGAGCACTGGCGCTGCCCGGTCTGCGATGCGCCCAAGCACAAGTTCATGGTGCTCGGCGCCGCCGACCCGGCGCCGGCGCTGCCCACCAAGACGCGCGTCGCCGCGCTGCTCGACGCCTACCGCAAGGCCGCGCTGCAAATGGTCGATTTGCCGGTGTACAACCCGGCGCTGACGATCGAGGCGGTCGGTTTCCGCGTCCACGGCGCGCATCTGGTCGGCGTCGTGATCACGCCCTGGTTCATGAACCTCACGGTCATCGCCGCCGATCCCGCAGCCGACCCGGCACTCGCCAGCGGCACCCAGCGCACGCTGCACTTTCCCTCGGGCGCCTATCCCTTCGTGGCCGGTCCACTGGCCGGGATCGGCACCGTCGAGTGCTGCTCGCTGTTCTCCCCGATGCAGGAATTCCGCGAGATGGCCGCCGCGCGCATCGCCGCCGAGGCGGCAATCGAAGGCCTGTTCAAGGAAGACCCGGCCATGGCCCCCGCGCGCCACGGCCTGGCGGACAAGACTCGACGGGAGCTCTTGTTCGGCGCGGCACGCTGATTGCAGGCTTGCGGATGCAGAGCATTTGTCCGCAAGGGACGCAAAGAACGCGAAGGAAGCACATGAATCCGCCCGTGCTGACCTTGCATTCCTGGCGTCCTTGCCGGACCCAGTCCAGATGAGCCCCTCCACGCAACAGGGCTTCGACCTGCGCCTCACTGTCAGTGGCGATCGCATCGCGGCCGTCACGCTGGCCAGTCATCGCCCCCTGCTGCTGGTGCGGCGCCTCGAAGGCAGGCCGGTGGCCGAGGCGCTGGCGATGGTCGGACTGTTGCTGCCGCTCTGCGGCCATGCACAGACACTGGCGGCGACGCGCGCGGTCGAGCAGGCGCTGGGTATCGCCGTGCCACCGCCGCAGGCAGCAGCGCGCGAACTGGCGATCGCGCTCGAACAGGCCACCAGCCACGCCTGGCGACTGGCGCTGGACTGGCCGGATCGCGTCGGCCTGCCGCGCGAGCTGGCCGGGCTGGGCCGCGTCCGTCAGGCTGCACAACAGGCCATCGCTGCGCTCGGCGGAGCACGGCTGCTGCATCCCGGCTGTCCGGCGCTGGCGCCGGAGCGTGCCGCACTGACGATGCGGGTCGACGCGATCGCGGCGGAGCTCGATGCGCTCGCCTCCGGCACGGACCCGATCGCCGCCGACATCGATGCGCTCGATGACTGGATCGGGCAATCGGCCATGGGCCCAGCCCGAATGCTCGCGCTCGCGCGCCGAGCCGATGCCACCCACCGCGTCCGCCTCGCCCACCCGCCCTTGGGCTGGCCAGATGTCCGTTGGTTCGGCGAGCGGCTGGGCGGCGACGACCGCTTCGGCCTGTGCCCGGACATCGACGGTCGACCCGCCGAAGCCGCCGGTTCGCTGCCGGGCGATACCGGACTGCTCTCGGCGGCCATCGCGCGCTGGGGCCAGGGCGCCGCGACGCGCGTGCTCGGCCAATGGCTGGCGGCGCGGCAATGGCGGGCGACGGTCATGGCCCTGATCGATGAACTGCAGGATGGCCCGGCGACCAGCGCCGATCTCTCCGGCTCCGGCACCGGCACCGGCGTCGCCGCCACCGTGCGCGGCCCTGTGGCCCACCAGGTGGCCATCGAAGGCGGCATCGTCACCCGCTGGCGCACCGTCGCACCCACCGAGTGGAACTGCCATCCCCAGGGCCCGCTGGTCCACGCGCTGCGCGGCGCCCGCGGCGATCCACAGCCACTCGCCCAGGCCTGGATTGCCGCGCTCGATCCGTGTGCGCCGGTCGCGGTGATGATCGAGTCCTGAGGGGCGGGTGGAGTTCGACGTGGATCAAGATCCTTCGCAACGATGCGCTGGATGATCCACGCACGCCAAGGACGCGAAGACCACACGAGCAGTTTTCTCTTCCTTCTTCGCTTCCTTTGCGTCCTTAGCGTCCTTTGCGGACAACATGCTTTCCAACCCAAGCACAAGCCCAGCCCCATGCACGAAGTCGCCCTCGCCTCCAGCCTGCTGCAACTGGTGCTCGACAACGCCCGCCAGCAGGGCGCGCGCAGCGTCCGGCGCGTCGTCGTGGCGATCGGCACGCTGAGCCACGTCGAGCCGCGGGCGCTGGCGCAGGCCTTCACCAGTGCCAGCATGGGCACACTGGCCGGTGAGGCGGAACTGGCGATCGAGGAACCGCCGGGCAGCGCCTGGTGCTTCGATTGTGGCGATACCGTGCCACTCGCGAAGCTCGGCGATGACTGTCCGCGCTGCGGTGGTGGCAAACTGGTGGTCAACGGCGGTGACGAGATGCGCCTGAAGGCGCTGGAGGTGCTCTGATGTGCACGACTTGCGGTTGCGGCGTCGGCGAGACGCGGATCGGCATGGCACTGGCGGGCAAGGGCCCGCTCGAACTGGTGGAGCCCCACGCGCACCACGAGCATCCGCATGCCCACGAGCACGCGCATGACCATGTGCACGAGCATGTCCACGCCGACGGCACGCGCCACAGCCACCCGCACACGCATGCGCACCACCACGCGCATACCAGCCACGCGCATCACCACGACGCGCTGCACGGCGAGGACGAAGCCCACGAGCACGACCACGGCGACCTCGGCTTCGATGTCGGCGGCGGCACGCACCAGGACCAGCAGGCGCGGCTGATCGCGGTCGAGCAGGACATCCTCTCGCGCAACGATGCCGTCGCCACCGGCAACCGCCAGCGCTTCGCGGCCGCGCGCGTGCTGGCGCTGAACCTGATGTCGAGCCCGGGCGCCGGCAAGACCACGCTGCTGGTGCGCACGCTGGAGACGCTGAAGGCGCAACTGCCGATCGCGGTGATCGAGGGCGACCAGGAGACCGCCGCCGATGCCGAGCGCATCCGCGCCACCGGCGTGCCGGCGTTGCAGGTCAACACCGGTCGCGGCTGTCACCTCGACGCCGGGATGATCGCGCAGGCCATCGAACGCCTGCCGCTGCCCGCGGGCGGCGTGCTCTTCATCGAGAACGTCGGCAACCTGGTCTGCCCGGCCGGCTTCGACCTCGGCGAGGCGCACAAGGTGGTGCTGGCCTCGGTCACCGAGGGCGAGGACAAGCCGCTCAAATACCCGCACATGTTCCGCGCCGCCGACCTGATGCTGGTCAGCAAGGTCGACCTCTTGCCCTATCTCGATTTCGACGTGGATCTGCTGATCGCCAACGCGCGCAAGGTCAACCCGGGCATCGCGGTGGTGAAGGTCTCAACGCGCGCTGCCGATGGCCTCGCCGACTGGCTGGCGTGGATCTCTGCCGCGCGCACGGTGAAGGGGCTGGCCGCTGGCTGAGCGCCTCCGCATCCGCGTCCGCGGGCTGGTGCAGGGCGTCGGCTTCCGGCCGACGGTCTGGCGGCTGGCGACGAACCTGTCGCTCAGCGGCTGGGTCGGCAACGACGGCGAGGGCGTGCTGATCGAGGCCGAGGGCGAGCAGCCCGGGCGCCTGATCGAGGCGCTGCGTACGAACCCGCCACCGCTGGCGCGCATCGATGCGATCGAATCGACGACCATCCCGCCGCGCGGCGGCAGCGGTTTTCGCATCGTCGAAAGCCTGGGCGGCGCCGTCCGCACCGCGATCGGACCCGATGCCGCGCCCTGCGCCGAGTGCCTGGAGGAACTCTGCGATCCCGCCAGCCGGCGTTGGCGCTATCCCTTCCTGAACTGCACGCACTGCGGCCCTCGCTACACGATCGCCGCCGGCTTGCCCTGGGATCGCTCGCGCACCGCGCTGGCGGGTTTTCCGCTGTGCGCCGATTGCGCCGCCGAATACGCCGATCCCGGCGACCGCCGCTTCCACGCCGAGCCGATCGCCTGCCCGGCCTGCGGGCCGACGCTGGCGGCGCCGATCGAAGACGTGCTGGCCGCGATCCGCGCCGGCGAGGTCCTCGCGCTCAAGGGCGTCGGCGGCTTCCACCTGGTCTGCGATGCGCGCAACGCGTCCGCCGTGCGCCGCATCCGCGAGCGCAAGCAGCGTGATCGCAAACCCTTCGCGGTGATGGTCGCCGGGCTCGAAGCGGCGCGGCGCCTGGTCGAACTGGACGAGGTCGGCGAGACGCTGCTCACGAGCCGCGAGCGGCCGATCGTGATCCTGCCGATGCGCGCGGAGACGGGGCTGGCGGCCGGCGTCTCCGAGGACCTGCCGACCCTGGGGCTGATGCTGCCGGGGAGTCCCTTGCATTACCTGCTGTTCCACGAGGCAGCGGGCCGGCCCTCGGGCACCGATTGGATCGAGGATCCGGCCAGCCCCGCGCAGGAGCTGGTGCTGGTGATGACCAGCGCGAATCCCGGCGGAGAGCCGCTGGTCATCGACGATGGCGAGGCGGTGCGCCGCCTGGCCGGCATCGCCGATCGCATCGTCGGCCACGACCGCGCGATCCTGACCCGCTGCGACGATGGCGTCATGCGCCTCATCGACGGCGCGCCGGCGCTGATCCGCCGCGGCCGCGGCCACACGCCGGTCGCCATCGCGCTGCCCTTCGAGGCGCCGCCGGTGCTCGCGCTCGGCGGACACCTGAAAGCCAGCGTCTGCCTGACGCGCGGGCGCGAGGCCTTCCTGTCGCAGCACGTCGGCGACCTCGATGACCGCGCGACCGCCGCCTTCCACGCCGAGACCGCGCGCCACCTCGCGGCGATCCTCGCGGTCGAGCCGATCGTCGTCGCGCACGACCGCCATCCCGATTTCCTCTCGACCCGCCTCGCCGCAACGCTCGGCCTGCCCAGCGTCGCCGTGCAGCATCACCACGCCCACATCGCCGCGATCGCCGCCGAGCACGGCATCACCGGGCCGCTTTTGGGCCTGGCGCTCGATGGCTACGGCCTGGGCGACGACGGCGCCTCGTCCTGGGGTGGCGAGTTGCTGCTCGCCGAAGGACGACGCTGCCGCCGCCTCGGCCATTTCCGGCCACTCAAGCAACCCGGCGGCGACCGCGCCGCGCGCGAGCCCTGGCGCATGGGCGCGGCCGT
>JANJUH010000135.1 GCA_024710675.1 Lysobacterales bacterium | reverse complement strand
GTGCTGCACCACCTGAAGGAACCGGCCGCCGGTTTCGCCTCGGTCGTGCGCAACACGCGGCCGGGCGGACGCTTCCACTGCTGGGTCTACGGTCGCGAGGGCAACGGGCTCGTTGTCCACGTGGTCGATCCGACCCGGCGGCTGGCCTCGCGGCTGCCGTGGTGGCTGAACAAGTACGGCGTGGCGCTGCCGCTCGTCGTGCCCTACTACCTCTACGCGAAAGGCGTGCGCGTACTGTCGGCACTGGCCCCGCTGCGCCCCTTGCTGCGCCGGCTGCCGCTGCACGACTACTCGCAGTGGATCGCCCGGCGCGACTTCCGCTTCTTCTGGCACGTGGCCTTCGACCAGCTGGTGACGCCGCAGACGGTCTACCTGTCGCGCGCCGACGTGCAGGCCCTGCTCGACGGCGAGCCCGACGTCGAGCCCGGCAGCACCTACGTGATCGCGCGCAACGGGCACAGCTGGAAGTTCGGGGGACTGCGCCGCGCCCTGCCCGGGGACGGCCGGTGACCGCGACGCTGCCGCCGTGGGGCGGCTACGGCCTGATCGCGATCGTCGTCGTGCTGAACTCGGTCGGCAACATCCTGCTGAAGATCGGCAGCGGCAGGCCGCCCGACGCCTGGCTGCTGCACCTTGCGGCCTGGCCCACTGTCGCCGGCATCGGCTGTTTCGCGAGCTCGGTGATCGCCTACATCTGGGCGCTCAAGCACCTGCCCCTGCACATGGCCCAGGCCACGGTGGCCACGCAGTACATGCTGACGCTGGCGCTGGCCGCGACCGTGCTCGGTGAGCGCATCGCGCCGCAGCAGTGGCTGGGTTTCGCACTGATCGCGGGAGGCCTGTACCTGTGCCTGCGCTGATGCCGCCTTCCGGTCCGGCGACGCCGGGGCCTGCAGAACGCCGGTTCCTGCTGATCCTTGCCGTCCTCGCCGCGCTCGTGCTGGTCGTCGGCGTGCGCGGCTTCGGGCTGGACTTCTCGGCCGGCAAGTACCTGGTCAACGACGCGGCGGTGGGTGAGCCGGCGCCGGGTCCGCTGGCGGTCTATCCCTTCAACGATTTCTCCGGGCTGGCCCACACGGTGCCCGGAAACACGCACGTGGCCGAACGGATCGCGCACGGGGAACTGCCGCTGTGGGACCGCATGCAGGCCGGAGGCTGGTCGCCGGTCGTCGCGGTAGGGGCCGGGGTGTTCCATCCCCTGCGCTGGAGCATGGCCTGGCTGCCGCCACACCTGGCCACCAGCGGGCTGATCGTCGTCGCAACGGCTCTCGCCTTCGCCGGCTTCGTGCTGCTGGCCAGGGCGCTCGGTGCCGGGCTGGCGGGTGCGGGCGCTGCCGGCATCGCGTGGCTGCTGTTGCCGCATTCGCTGGTCTATGCCCAGATGGACGCCACCCTGGTGCACGCCTTCGCGCCCTGGATCCTGCTGGCGGCACTACGTTCGCGTCGGGCCTTCGACGGGGCCTTCGTGCTGCAGGCGCTCGGCCTGGCGCTGCTCGCGCTGTCCGGCCATCCGCTGCTGATCGTGGTCAGCGGCATCGGGATGGCACTGTTTCTCGGGCTGCTGTCGCTGCAGGCGCGGGATCCCGGCCTGCTGCTGCGCTACGCGCTCGCCAGCGTGTTCGGTGCAGCGCTCGCCGCGATCGCGCTGGTGCCCTTCGCCATCGGCCTCGCCACCGAGTGGAACTACAAGACCGAGACACCCTTCGGCCGCCAGTTCCAGTGGTCGGACTGGGAGGGCTGGGTCGCGCTGTGGTCGGGCCTGTTCCGCCTCGACCCCGGGCCGGTGAACCACGACGACATGCCGGCCTTGCTGCGCATCCCGCTGGTCCTCGCCGTGCTCTTCGCGGCGGCCCTGGTGCGGGGCCGTCGCGATCCGGTGGTTCGCGCCGGCGCCCTCGTCGTGCTCGCCGGACTGCTGCTGGCGGTGCCTGGTCCGTGGGGCGCGTGGCTGGCCCACCTGCCGGTGCTCGGGACCATCAAGACCAACTACCTGCTGGCGCTGCCGCTGTTCTACCTGGCCCTGCTGGCGGCGCTCGCGCTGCGCTTGCCCGCGGACGCGACGCGGGGCCAGCGCGTCGCCGTGCTCGCCGCCAGCGTCGCACTGCTGGCGTCCAGCGTGCTGATGCTGCCTCGCCATCCCTACTGGCAGCCGCGGCCGGTCGCGGCACCAGCCACACCGCCCGTGCTGGCCAGCGATGCGCAGGCACCCTTCCGGGTTGTCGGCGGACTAGGGCAGGTGCTCCTGCCCAATCTTGCGGCCCTTGGGGGCTACGAGGACATCCGCCTGGTCTCGCCCCTGCAGCACCGGCGCTTCTACCTCTACGTGGCGATCGCGAACTCCCTGCAGCCGCGGCTGTTCCCGGTGCTGAGCTATCCGAGCGAGCTCGATTCCCCCCTGCTGCCGATCTTCAACGTGCGCTACGCGGTCGGGACGGCGTCGCCGCACCTCGTCTACTACTCGCTGCTCGATCCGGCGCGCGAGTACCGCAGCTTCCAGCCGAATCCGGACATCACCACGCAGGTCCCGGCCGATGCCCGCCTCGTGTCCGCCGCGGACGGGCTTTCGATCGTCGAGTACGCCAATCCGCGCCCGCGGGCCTATTTCGCCAGCGAGCCGGTCTTCAGCCGCGACCTCAACGAATCCGCCCAGGCGATGCTGCAGATCCAGCAGCGCCAGCGTCCTGCCAGCCAGACCGTGATCGAGGCCGATCCGCAGGGCTTCGCGGCGGTGTCCTTTGCACCCGCCGCCGCCACCGAGTCGATCCGCGTCAGCTATCCGGGGCACCGCAGCGTGAGCCTCGACGTGGTGGCCGCCGCGCCGCGGCTGCTGGTCCTCAACGACACCTGGGCCACCGGCTGGCGCGCCTCGGTCGACGGCACGCCGGTGCCCATCGTGCCGGTCAACCTCGTCG